>JANLOU010000518.1:0-1597 GCA_031366735.1 Candidatus Eiseniibacteriota bacterium | reverse complement strand
GCAGTTGATCGCGCATCGGCGCGAGCGCGAAGCCAAGGTGCTCGCCGCGCTCGATCCCACGCCGCGCACCGTGCGCGAACTGGTCGAGCGGGCGTATGCCGACACCAAGCCGGAGCTCTGGCCCTACGCCGAGAGTTCCGGCTTCGTGTCCGTATACGCGCGCTCGACCAGCTCGGCCAATGTGCGCGGCGTTCGATCGAGCGCGGCGAGTACCTTGGCTTCGCGCTCGCGTCGATGCGCGATCAACTGCCCGATGCGCCGCACCGCGGCACCCTGTGGTGAGCCGTGCGCCGGGAAGATCGTCTCGGGTGCAAGCGACGCCACGCGCTCGAGCGATGCGAGGTACTGCTGCATGTCGCCGTCGGGCGGATCGATGATCACGCTCCCGGCCCCGCCGGGCAAAAGATCACCCACGAACAGCGAACGCGTGCGCGGGTGCCAGAGGCTGAGCGAGTCCTGCGTGTGGCCGGGCGTGTGCAAGACCTTGATGTTCCAATCGCCGAGCCCGGGCACCAGTGGCAGCCAGTCGCCATCCTTCACCGCGAGATCCAGACGCAGTGACGCGCCGAGCGAGGCATGTCCCACCACCTTCGCGCCATAGCGCGCGCGGCAAGCCTCGACGCCGCCGGTGTGGTCGGCATGATGGTGCGTCACCACGATCAGTTTGACGCGGCGGCCTTCGCTCTCGAGCGCGCCGATCAGCGCGAACAGTTCCTCCAGCGCGGCCGGCTCGCCGCTGCCCGGGTCCACCAGCATCATCTCGCGCTCGCCGATCAAGTAGGCGTTCGTGTGTCGCGCGGGCGGCAGGGGCTTGGTCTCCATGGGATGCAGCACCACGCCCCACTTGAGCTCCACACGCCGCACCGGCGTGGCAGCGCGCTGCGGCCCGAGCGCGAGCCGCTCGGTCAGTTTCGCCGGACCTTCGGCCAGCGCCACGAGCGTCCACAGGATGGGCGCCGCGAAAGTCGCGTGCCCGTGGCGATAGCGGTCCAAGGCCTCGCGCGGCTTCACCCACTCGCCACTCTCGAGTTCTCCGGGCTCCACCGCAGCCTGCTGTCCCTCGGGAACCCGCGCCATGAAGAAGAAAGTATCGAAGCGCACCGGCGCGAACACCGGCGTCTGCCAGCGGCCCGCGAACACGAGTTGCTCGGGATCGAGCACCCACCCGTGCTCCGCCGCAAGCGCGCTGAAGTGCACGCTGCCCGCGAGCAATCGCGCGCGCGCATCAGCCAGCGTCGCTGCATCCTGGGCGCCACCTTGCACGCCCACCAGCACGCCGGCCTCTTCGAGCGATTCGCGCACGGCACACACTCGCGCGGCTCGTTCGAGCGCATCCTCCACGCCGGGCAGGTCGACCTCGGCATCCGCCGCATCGACCTTGCCCCCGAGGAATGCGCGGAATCCGGGCTGGAACTGCACGGCTTCGCTGCGCTTCACCCAGAACACCTCGAGCGTGGGACCGTTCCCACGCACGAGCACCACCGCGGCGGAGTCGCGGAACTTGGCGGGCTCGGACGGCGTCAAGCCGACTTACTCGCCGCCAGGTCGGTCGCCTTGCGCAGCAGCATGAGCGCCTCGTCGACTTCGCCGACGGTCA
>JANLOU010000511.1:0-2282 GCA_031366735.1 Candidatus Eiseniibacteriota bacterium | reverse complement strand
GTGCCCTTGGGCACCTCGACCGAGTGGAACACACTCAGGTCCACATTCGCGGCATCGGCCGGGAAATCACCGACCATGCCGAAGTTCCAGAACACCGTGCGGATGTTCGCGGCGTCGTGGAAACCCGAGCGTTCCGCATCGATGCGGCCGCGCATCTCGGGCGGGATGACGGGCTGCAACTGCGCCCGCGCAGGCAGCGCCCCGAGCGTGAGGCTCGCCACGAGGATCGCGATGGGGCCGATGGTGCCGGGTCGGATGGGTACTGGAATCACGTCCTGTCGTCCTCGCACCCGGAGTGGACCGCGGCACAACTCCCGCGCCATGGCCCCACCCCGGTCAGAGCCGTCACTTGGACGGCGACTTGATGTTGAAGCCAAGCTCGATCCGCCGCGGCGCGTAGAATCGGGTTGGGTCGTTGAGAATGCCAGCATCCGGCCCAGGCGTGCGCGAGTAGTACGGGCTTCCCGAGTTGCCGAACACGAATCCGTTGAAATAGCGCGCATCGGTCAGATTGAAAACACGAGCAAAGGTCTGCACCGGCAGGCCCGCGAAAGTAAGGCTCTTCTCGGCGCGTAGATCGAGGGTCCAACCTGTGGGCTTGTGCCCGGAGTTGGTCTCCAGCCCGCCGCCAAAACCGGATTCGATCGCCGGCGTGTACGGTTGTCCACTCCCCGCACGAAGGACGGCGCTGACCTGATAGTTCTTGGGTCGCGTGAGCGACGCGGTGACATTGAATGTATGGCGCTGGTCCCAGTTGAACGGCACCAGACGCGGGCGTGGATCCTCTCCCGCCGAAGCGCGTGTCGCAGTCTCGCGCGGATCGCTGGAGTTACCCTCCGCGAGTTGCCAGGTGTAGTCGGTGGTCACCGCGAGGGGGCCAAGGGCGCGGTGATCGAGCGACAAGGTGAACCCCACGACATTGCCGAAGTCGACATTCGTCAACCGTCCGTACTGCGCGCCGTTGTAGGTGTCGATGAACTCCACGCCGAGCAGGTCGCGGATGTCCTTGTAGAACAGGGTCACATCCAGCCCGACATCGTCCGAGAGCGCGTTCTTGTAGCCCGCCTGATACTGCACGGTGGCCTCGGGACGGATATCGGGATTGCCCATCACCGGCCCGGTCACACCCGCCTGAAGATCCCGCAACAGCGAGTAATCCGCGTTCGTGAAGGCGTCCCCCAAGGGCGGCATCTGGTAGAAGTGGCCATAGGCGAAGAACAGCGCCGAGCGTTTGTCGATCGGGAACGAGATGCCCACCCGTGGGGCCAGATAGAACTTGTTGCTGGTCGCGCGCGGCACCGACTGCGGCGCACCGCTGATCGAGTTCGCGGGATTGGCCAGATCGCTCGGCAACGACGAGCGCGCATCGAAGAACTCGAACCTGGCCCCCGCACGCAGCACCAGGTCGTTCCACTCGAGCTCGTCCTGGGCGTATGCCGCGAACTGGACCGGCAGGTATTCCTGGACCCCCGGGAACTCCGGCGGATCGCTCAGGTACCGCCGCAGCACTTGTCCGGTGGAATCCGCGACATAACGCAGATAGCCGGGCACGCCGAAGCGCAGCTTCGGGGCTTGGAACTCCACCCCTAACTTGACCTGCTGGTCGCGCGTCACCTGACTGCTGAAACTACCCTTGAGCACCAGCGCGTTCGTGTTCTGCTTGAAGCGCGAGAACTGCCCACCCTGCACCACGGCGCCGTACTCGTAGTCCGCGTCACCCAGCGGGGATCCCGCGGCGTCGTAGCGCGGATCGTACAGATTGTCGTAGAGCCAATCGTGGTAGTCGAAATAGTTCTGACGCGCCCGCAGACTGTAGTAAGTGGTGCGGGACAGCGTGTGCGTGAAGTCGATGCCGTGCACGAGCGAGAAAGTGCGCTGCTTGGAGAGACCGTCGGGGTTGAGCCGGAAGGCCCACTCGGCGCGTCGACCATCGATGAGGTTGCCGACCGCCTGATAAGCGATCTCGATATTGTTGAACGAGCGATTCGAGATCTTGACGACGCCCGAGTATTCGTTCGAATAACCCAGCGGCACCTTCTCATCGTCGCCAGTTCCAACAAAAACCTTGTTCCGGAAATCCGCGGAATCCGAGGGGACGAACCGGCGGGTCCCGATGATGTGGCTGTCGAATCGGTAGTGGCGCCCACTGACCAGGAAGTTCGTGCGGGGCAGCCCGACCGGCCCGGAGAGGTTCAGTTGATAGTTCTGCTGCGCGAACGGCCGGAAGGAGTATTCCATCGCCCGATTCTTGGCCCCGGGGTACACATAGGCGCCGCCCAGCA
>JANLOU010000414.1:0-10880 GCA_031366735.1 Candidatus Eiseniibacteriota bacterium | reverse complement strand
CCGCGGCGAGCCGCTGACCCTGTGTGCCCTTGCCGACCCCTGGGGGTCCGAGCAGGACAACCCTGATCACAACCGACCTACATCCTCTGGCGACCGCGGATGCGGCCGCGCTTCACGAATCCTTCATAGTGCCGCATCAGCAGATGCGATTCGATCTGCTGCAGCGTATCGAGCGCCACACCCACCACGATCAGGACGCTGGTGCCGCCGAAGCCGAGGGCGGGAACCTTGAAGAGCGACAGGATCACATTGGGAAGTACCGCGATCATTGCCAGGAAGATGGCGCCCGGCAGTGTGATCCGAGTCAATACGCGGTCGATGTACTGCGCGGTCCAGCGCCCGGGCCGAATCCCCGGGATGAAGCCGCCATTCTTGCGCATGTTCTCTGCGAGGTCGTTCGGGTTCAGCACGACCGCGGTGTAGAAGTAGGTGAAGAACACGATGATCACGGCATAGAGCCCGTTGTAGAGGAACCCCTGCGGATTGAACAGGCTCTGCAGCGTCCCGGCCACCGGGCTGTTCTGGAACAGGCCCGCAATGGTCATGGGCAGGATCATGATGCTCGAGGCGAAGATGATCGGAATCACGCCCGCGGTGTTGACGCGCAACGGGATGTGCGTGCTCTGCCCGCCGTACTGGCGCCGGCCCACCATCCGCTTGGCGTATTGCACCGGGATCTTGCGGGTCGCCTGGGTCATGACGACGACTGCTGCAATCACCCCGACCAGAATGGCCAGGATCATGAGCGCCGTGAGGACGGACAGGTTGCCCGCTTTGTAGCTCTCGATGGCTGCCATGATGCTATTGGGCAGGCCGCCGATGATGTTCACGAAGATGATGAGCGAGATCCCGTTTCCAATCCCGAACTCGGTGATCTTCTCGCCCAGCCACATCACGAGGATGGTGCCGGCCGTTTGCGTGATCACCGTGGAGAAGAAGAACAGGAAGCCCGGGTTCGGCACGACGACGACACCCTGTGAGGCGCCGAGGTTCACCAGGAAGATGCTGTATGCAAAGGACTGCACGATCGCGATGAGGACGGTGCCATAGCGCGTGTACTGCGTGATCTTCTTCTGGCCCTCTTCGCCTTCCTTGCGCAGCTTCTCGAAGTACGGAACGACCGCACCCAATAGCTGCAGGATGATCGAGGCGGAGATGTACGGCATGATCCCGAGTGCGAAAACCGTCGCACGGGAGAACGCGCCGCCCACGAACATGTCGTACAGACCGAACATCGTGTTCGCCTGGCTGCGGAACGCGCCTGCCAGGGCAGCCGCATTCACGCCAGGCGTGGGAAGATGTTCGCCCAGCCGGTAAACCACGAACATCGCCAGCGTGAACAGGATGCGCCGGCGCAGCTCGGGTACCTGGAATATGTTACGGAGCTTCTCGAACATGAGGAGGTCAGGCCTTCGGGTTGGGGGTCTCCACCTTGCCGCCTGCCGCCTCGACCGCCTTCTTCGCGGCTTCGCTCGCGGCGTCCACCTTCACGGTGAGTGCGACCTTGATCTCACCACCCGCCAGCAGCTTGACCGGGCCCGGACGGCTGATGATGCGCTGCTCCTTGAGCCACGCAGCATCCACCACGGTTCCCGCCTTGGCGTCACCCAAGCGGCCGACGTTCACGACCTGATACTCGACGCGCGTGTAGTTCGTGAAGCCACGCTTGGGCAATCTCCGCTGGATGGGCATCTGACCGCCCTCGAACCAGCTTGGGATCTTGCCACCCGCACGAGCCTTGTGTCCCTTGTGGCCACGGCCGGAAGTACCACCCAGACCCGTCGCCGCGCCCTTACCACGACGCTTCTTTTCCTTGGTCGCGCCCGAGGCGGGACGAAGGGTTCCGATACGCATGTTCGCCACCTTGCTCAGATCTCCTCCACCTTTACGAGGTGGCGGACCTTGAAGACCATGCCCCGAATCTGGGGCGTATCGTTGAGCTCGACCGTGTGCTGCATGCGGCGGATGCCGAGCGCGAGCACCGTGAGCTTCTGATCGTACTTGTGACCACTGGCGCTCTTGACCTGGGTGATGCGGAGCTTACTGGCCATTCGCAGGCCTCCTGCCGAAGAGCTCATCCAACGTCTTGCCTCGCATCGCCGCGATGTCCGAAGGACGGCGCAGCGCCTTGAGGCCTTCCACCGTCGCCTTCACCAGGTTGTGGGGATTGCGCGAGCCGAGGCACTTGGTGAGCACATTCTGCACGCCCGCCACCTCGAGCACCGCACGCACGCCACCACCGGCGATGACACCCGTACCGGGGGAAGCCGGCTTGAGCAACACCTCGCCTGCACCGAAGTGACCGATCACAAGGTGCGGGATGGACCCACCCCGGGTGACCGGGACGGTGAACATATTCTTCTTCGCAGACTCGCCCGCCTTGCGGATGGCGTCCGCGACTTCATTCGCCTTGCCGAGACCAACTCCCACCCGGCCGGCACCGTCGCCCATCGCCACGATCGCGTTGAACGAGAACCGCCGGCCACCCTTCACCACCTTGGCGCAACGATTCACATTGATGACGCGTTCCTGGAACTCGGACTTGGCTGCGTCCTGGTCGCGTGGTGCACGACGCTCACGCTGTGGACCCGCCATTGCAGCCTCCTAGAAGTTGAGACCGCCGGCGCGAGCGCCGTCGGCGAGCGCCTTGACGCGCCCGTGGTAGAGGTAACCGCCACGATCGAATGCGACCTGTTCCACGCCCACGGCCTTGGCACGCTGCGCGAGCAGCTTGCCAACGGCGCCCGAGATGCTCACGCGTCCCTTGCCATCGCCCTCGACCAGCGACTTCACATCGTCGCGGCTCGAAGCCTGCGCCAGCGTGACGCCGCGCACATCATCGACGACCTGTGCGTAGATGTGGTCATTGCTCCGGAACACCGAGAGGCGCGGACGAGCCGCGACACCGGTGATGCGGTTACGGATGCGGTAACGCCGAATCCGACGACGCTCATACTTATTGTGTTGTCCGCTCATGTTATGCCGACCCCGCAGCCTTACCGGCCTTACGACGGATGTACTCGCCTTCGTACTTGATGCCCTTGCCCTTGTAGGGCTCGGGAGGACGATAGCCGCGGATGTTCGCGGCGACCTGACCGACCTGCGCCTTGTTGGCGCCGCTGATCGACAGGCGGGTCGGGCTCTCGACCTTGATCGTGATCCCTTCCGGAGTCATGAACTCGACCGGGTGTGAGTAGCCCAGCTGGAGCACGAGCTTCTGCCCTTCCATCGCCGCACGGTACCCGGTGCCGACGATCTCGAGCGTCTTGCTGAACCCCGTGGTCACGCCGATCACCATGTTGGCGATCTGCGCGCGCATGGTGCCGAATGCGGGATTACGGTTGATCTTCTCGGAGCTGACCTGGACCACCCCGTCGTTGATCGCGACCGTGGTGCCGACCAGGATGAAATGGCTCAACTCCGCCTTGGGACCCTTCACCTTCACGACTTCGCCGTCCAGCGTGACCGAGACGCCCGCAGGAATGACGACTGGCTTCTTACCGACTCGCGACATATCGCCTCCCTTACCAGACCTGGCAGACGAGTTCGCCGCCAAGACCCGCTTCGCGGGCCTCACGGTCGGTCATCAGACCGCGCGACGTGGAAACCACCGACACGCCGAGTCCGCCCATCACGCGGGGCACACGATCCTTGCCCACATAGAGACGGCGACCCGGCTTGCTCACGCGCTTCAGGCCACTGATGACACTCACGTCTTCACCGGAGTACTTGAGATAGACACGCAGGACACCCTGCTTGGTGTCCTCGATGACTTTGAAGTTGTTGATGAAGCGCTCGCGCAGAAGCACCTTCGCGAGTTCGCTCTTCATCTTCGACGAAGGCACATCCACCTTGCGGTGCTTGGCCTGGATGGCATTGCGGATGCATGTGAGGAAATCCGCAACCGGATCACTGACCGACATTCACGACCTCCAAGAACCAGCGTCCAGCGAACGCGTGTTCGCTGCAGCCTGATTCGTTGCGTCACTGCGACGCGTGGATGCATCCCGAACGGGATGCGGTTTCACCAACTCGACTTGACGATCCCTGGGATCTGGCCCGACAGCGCCAACTCGCGGAAACAGATACGGCACATGCCGAAATCGCGCAGGAACGCGCGCGGCCGGCCGCAGCGGTGACAGCGGTTGTAGCCGCGCACCTTGAACTTCGGTGTCGCCTTCCACCTCTCGACAATCGACTTCTTCGCCACAGGTCAGTCTCCTGATTTCAGCGCTGACGGAACGGCATGTTCATGAGCTTGAGCAGCTCACGGCCTTCTTCGTCGGTCTTGGCGGTCGTGACGATGGTCACGTCCATACCACGCACTTTGCCCACCTTCTCGATGTTGATCTCCGGGAAGATGATCTGTTCCGTGAAACCCACTGAGTAGTTCCCACGCCCATCGAACGACCGCGGGGACAGGCCCCGGAAGTCGCGGATACGCGGCACGGCCACATTCACCAAGCGGTCATAGAACTCGAACATCCGAGCGCCGCGCAGCGTGACCATGCAACCGATGGCCTGACCCTGGCGCAACTTGAAGTTCGAGATCGCCTTCTTGGCCTTGCGGACGGACGGGCGCTGACCGGTGATCTGCGCCAGTTCGTTGACCGCGATATCCAGGTTCTTGGAATCCGCCGTCGCGTCGCCCACGCCGATGTTCACCACGATCTTCACCAATCGGGGCGCCTGCATGACGCTGGTGTATTCGAACTTCTTCACCAGTTCGGACTGGACCTTCTCTTCGTAATGGGTGGCCATGCGGGTCTTGCCCTTGAAGGCAACGGGACGGCCTTCGACCGTCTCGATGTTGAGCGCGATACTCGCGCCCTTCTGGCCCTTCGTGGAGACCTTGCCGCCCTGGCTCTTGGACTGCTTTTCGATTGCCATGTGATCCTGCTCTCCAGGGTCCTCGCCGCGCCATCCCCGTGACCCTGGTGCCTGGGGGTGGCGTGCGCAGCCCGCTCGTGTCTACGAGCGGCTGCCCGCGATCATTCGCTCTTCGAGATCGTTTCGCCGGTCGCGCGGGAGAAGCGTTCGCGCGTTCCGTCCTTACCGATGCGGACTCCGGCGCGGACACCCTTGCCCGCCTTCGGATCGAACAACATGACATTGGAGATGTGCAGCGCCGCTTCCTTCTCGAGGATGCCGCCCGGCTGCTGGGCGCTCCGCGCCTTGGTGTGGCGCTTCACGAAGTTGATCTTCTCGACGATGACGCGATGCTTCACGGCATCCACGGCGAGCACGCGACCGGTCTTGCCCTTGTCGTTGCCCGCGATCACCATGACGGTGTCGCCCTTGCGTATCTTGACACCCATCAGATCACCTCCGGCGCGAGCGAGACGATCTTCATGAACTGCTTCTCGCGGAGTTCGCGCGCGACAGGCCCGAAGATACGGGTTCCGCGCGGCTCCTTCTCGTTGTTCAGCAGCACGACCGCGTTCTCATCGAAGCGGATGTACGAGCCGTCCTTGCGACGCACTTCCTTGACCGCGCGAACGACGACCGCCTTGGAGACGTCGCCCTTCTTGACCGCGGCGCCCGGAATGGCGTCCTTGACCGATACGACGACGATATCGCCGATGCGGCCGTAGCGCTTGTGGTGCCCACCGAGGACCTTGATGCACTGAGCGCGCTTGGCGCCCGAGTTGTCCGCGACGGTGACCATGGAACGAAGCTGGATCATGTCACTCTCCTCGCGGGCTTACTTCGCGCGCTCGACGAATTCAACGAAGCGCCAGCGCTTCTCTTTGGACATCGGGCGCGTCTCCATGAAGCGGATGGTGTCGCCGATGCGGCATTCATTGTTCTCGTCATGCACCTTGAACTTGGTCCGCTTGCGAACATAGCGGCCCACGACGGGGTGCTTGACCAGGCGCTCGATGGACACGACAACGGTCTTGTCCATGCGATCGCTCACGACCTTGCCGACACGAGTCTTGCGTCGGCCACGGCCCTGCGTTTCATCCTTCGCTTCCTGCTGATTCGAGGTTTCTGTTGTCATATCGTCTTAAGGGGCGCGTCGCCTCAGCGGGCGGCCGCGCGCTCCTTCTCCTTCAGCACCGTGAGGATACGCGCCATCTCGCGACGGCTCTCGCGGATCTTCAACGGGTTGTCGAGCTGCTTCATGGTGTTGCGGAACTGGAGGTTGAACATCTCCTCGCGCAGCTCGGCAACACGGGTGTTCATATCATCCGGCGTCATCTCGCGGATCGCCTTCGCCTTCACATGGGCCATGTCACTCCCCTCCCAGTTCCTGACGCTCGATGAAACGCGTCTTGATGGGCAGCTTGGACGCGCCCAGCTGGAACGCGGCGCGAGCCAACTCGCGCGAGATGCCTTCGATCTCGAACATCACGCGACCGGGCTTGACGACGCAGACCCAGAACTCGGGAGCGCCCTTACCCTTACCCATTCGCGTCTCGGCCGGCTTCTTGGTGACCGGCTTGTCGGGGAATACGCGGATCCACACCTTGCCGCCGCGCTTGATGCTGCGCGTGATCGCGACACGGGCAGCCTCGATCTGACGGCTGGTGACCCACGCCGGCGCCAGCGCCTGAAGCCCGAACTCGCCGAAAGCGATGTTCGACCCACGGTACGCCTTGCCGTTCATACGGCCTCGGTGCTGCTTGCGGAACTTGACGCGCTTCGGCATCAACATGGGTCGGCTCTCCTACTTCACCGAAGCCGCGGTGGCGGCCGCCTGCTTGTCCAGGACTTCACCGTGGAACATCCACACCTTCACGCCACACGTGCCATAGGCCGTATTGGCGGTCGCCCGCGCGAAATCGATGTCCGCGCGCAGCGTATGCAGAGGAACCCGGCCTTCACGATAGGTTTCGAAACGGGCCATCTCCGAACCGCCGAGGCGGCCGGTGCAGTTGATACGGATCCCCAGAGCGCCGGCACGCATGGAGGAGGCGATCGCCTTCTTCATGGCGCGACGGAACGACACGCGCTGCTCGAGCTGCTTGGCAATGTGTTCAGCGACGAGCTGTGCGTCCAGATCGGCTCGCTTGATCTCCTCGATGTTCAGCTGGACCGTCTTACGGGTCAGCTGCTTCATCTCTTCGGAGAGCTTGTCCACCTGCTCGCCCTTGCGGCCGATGACCAGGCCCGGACGCGCCGTGCGGATACCGATGGTGACCTTGTCGCCCTTGCGCTCGATGGTGATCTTGCTGATGCCCGCCTGGTAGAGCCGCTTCTTGAGGTACCGCTTGATCAGCAGGTCCTCCTTCAGCAACTCGGCATAACCTTTTTTGGCGAACCACTTCGAGTCCCAGGTCTTCACGATCCCCAGGCGCAGGCCGATCGGGTGTGTTTTCTGTCCCATGTCGTCTACTCCCTCGTCGCCACGGTGACTGAGACGTGGCTCGTGCGCTTGAGCAGCGGGGTCGCGCGACCCTGAGCGCGAGGCAACCATCGCTTCATGGTCGGCCCGGCACCCACGACGGCTTCCTTCACATACAGGTTCTCGAGCCGACCGCCCTTCTGGATCGCATTCGCGGCGGCAGACTTGAGCACCTTCTGGATGATGCGAGCGCCCTGCTTGGGCGTGAACTGGAGCGTGACCTGTGCGGACTCGACATCGATTCCGCGGATAAGGTCGAGCACCTGATTGCATTTCCTCGGCGTGATGCGCACGTAGCGCTGGATCGCTTTAGCTTCCATAGCTCACTTCCCGGGCGCGTCGGCCTTGGTGGCCTTTTCGGTATGACCGCGGAACATGCGGGTCGGCACGAACTCGCCGAGCTTGTGACCCACCATGTTCTCGGTGACGTAGATCGGAATGAACTTATTGCCGTTGTGCACCGCGAGCGTGTGGCCCACGAACTCGGGAAGCACCGTGCAACGACGGGCCCAAGTCTTGAGCACTCGCTTCTCCCCGCTCCGGTTCAAGCCTTCGATCTTCCGGACCAGGGAGTCGACGACGTACGGCCCCTTTTTGATGGAACGCGCCATTGTCTCGAGATCTCCCTGTTACTTCTTCCGGCGGCGCACGATGAGAGCATCGCTCAGCTTGCGCTTCCGGGTCTTCAGGCCCTTGGTGATCTTGCCCCACGGCGAGCAAGGATGACGTCCGCCGGAGGTCTTACCCTCGCCACCGCCCATCGGGTGATCGACAGGATTCATCGCCACACCACGAACGTTGCCCAAGCGACCGCGCCAACGCATGCGGCCTGCCTTGCCGTACGAGACATTCTCGTGATCCAGATTGCCGACCTGGCCGATGACCGCGCGGCAGTTCACATGGAACCGACGCACTTCACCGGACGGCAGACGCAGCTGCGCGTAATCGCCGTCCTTCGCCATGAGCTGGCAGTAAGCACCCGCAGCGCGCGCGACGCGCGACTTGCGACCCGGCATGAGCTCCACATTGTGGAGATTGGTGCCAACCGGGATATTCTTGAGCGGCAGGCAGTTGCCCACGGAGATCTCGGCGTTCAAGCCCGACATCACCCTGTCGCCGACCTTCATGCCGTCGGGAGCGATGATGTAGCGCCGCTCGCCGTCCATATAGTTGAGCAGCGCGATACGAGCCGAACGGTTGGGATCGTACTCGATGCTCGCGACCTTGGCCGCGACATCGTCCTTGTCGCGACGGAAGTCGACCAAGCGATACCGCTGCTTGTGACCACCGCCGAGCCAACGCATCGAGATGTGGCCGTAGTTGTTACGGCCACCGGTCTTGTAGATGCGCTCGGTCAGTGACTTGAGCGGCTTGCTGCGGGTCAATTCGGCGTAGTCCGGCATCACAGTGTGCCGGAGCGTCGGAGTGATCGGGCGGAATTTCTTGAGACCCATCGGTCTTACCTCGTCAGATCTGCTCGAAAAGCTCGATCTTCTGATCGGGCTTGAGCGTCACGATGGCCTTCTTCCAGTCATTGCGCTTGCCGACGTAGCGACCCTGTCGCTTCACCTTGCCGCGCAGCTGCATCGTCTGGACTGCGTCAACCTTCACATTGAAAATCGATTCGACGGCGCGCTTGATCTCGATCTTGTTGGCGTCGCGGTCGACTTCGAAGAAATACTGGTTACGCAGCTCCCGCAGGATGGTGCCCTTCTCGGTGATGAGCACCTTGCGGATGATCGTGCGAGCGTCCTTGATCATGTGGAGAAGACCTCCTTCACGCGCTCGAGACCGTCCTGCGTCAGCACCACGGCATCGCAGTTCACGAGGTCGTAGGTGTTCAGCTGGTGCGCCAGCGTGGTGTTCAGGTTCCGGATGTTACGCACCGACTTCCAGACGGCATCGCTCTGCTGGCCCACGACGAGGAGCGTCCGCTTCTCGTACAAACCCATCTTCTTGAGCATCAAGGCGACGACCGAAGTCTTGGGCGACTCGGCCGAAAGCCCTTCGAGCACCGACACGGAGTTCTCGGTGGCCTTGAGCGACAGGGCCGACACGAGTGCCGCACGACGCTGCTTCTTGGGCATCTCGGTACGATAGTCACGGGGCTTCGGACCAAAGGCGCGACCACCGCCCGGCATGAGGGGCGAGGTGTTCGAGCCCTGACGAGCGCGACCCGTGCCCTTCTGCTTGAACGGCTTGCGCCCACCGCCGCTGACTTCGCCGCGGGTCTTGACCTTCGCCGTGCCCTGGCGCTGGTTGCCCAGATGACGCTTCACCGCGAGCCAGATCAGGTGCTCGTGCACCGGCTGCGCGAACAGCTCGTCCGGCAGGGCTGCCGTGCCCTTCTCACTGCCGTCGAGCGCATAGAGCTTCGCGTTCATGTCAGCCTTCCTGCTTATTGATGTAGACGAGGCCGTTCGGCGGACCGGGGATGGCTCCCCGGACGAGCAGCACATTCTGCTCGGCGTCGACGCCTGCGACCAACAGGTTCTTGATGGTGAGGACCTTGTTGCCCATGTGGCCCGGCAACTTCTTGCCCTTGATGACGCGCGACGGATATGCCGATGCGCCGATGGAGCCCGGCTGGCGCCCGAACGTCGGACCGTGCGAAGCCGTACCGCCGGTGAAGCCATAGCGCTTGATCACGCCCGCGAAGCCACGCCCCTTGGTCACACCCTGGACATCGACATATTCGCCCTTGGTGAAGACGGCGACCGTCAGCGTCTGGCCGACCTCGTGCCCCGTGGTGTCCGCAACGCGGAACTCGCACAGATGACGCGACGGAACGAGATTGCGCTTCTTGAACTGACCGAGCACCGGCTTGGTGAACCGGGACTCCTTGTTGGTGCCGAAGCCGAGCTGCAGCGCGGTATAGCCGTCACGCTCTTTGGAGCGCACCTCGGTGACGGTACACGGTCCGCATTCGATCACGGTCACCGGCACGCAGTCGCCCTTCTCATCGAAGAGCTGGGTCATGCCGATCTTCTTGCCGATCAGGCCCATCATATTCTGGGGATTCCTTCCCGGAGGCGCACGCGGCCGAGGGCCGCACCGTCGCTCCGTCCCGAGCGTTCAGCTCAGGTCTTGATCTCGATGTCGACGCCCGCCGGGATATCCAGCTTCTCGAGGGCTTCCATGGTCTGAGCGCTCGAGCGGGTGATGTCGATCAGGCGCTTGTGGATACGGATCTCGAACTGCTCCCGCGACTTCTTGTCGACGTGCGGGCTGCGCAGCACGGTGTAAACGGTACGACGCGTGGGCAACGGCACGGGACCGGATGTCACTGCCCCGGTACGGCGCGCCGTGCGGACGATCTCGGCCGCTGATTGATCCAGCGTGGCGTGATCGTACGACTTCAGCTTGATTCGGATCTTTTGAAGCATCGGTTACTCCAGGATCTCGGTGACGACACCGGCGCCGACGGTGCGACCGCCCTCGCGGATGGCGAAGCGCAGTTCCTTCTCCATCGCGATCGGCGTGATCAACTCCACCACCATGTCCACATTGTCGCCCGGCATCACCATCT
>JANLOU010000440.1:0-2156 GCA_031366735.1 Candidatus Eiseniibacteriota bacterium | reverse complement strand
CGAGTGACCGGCCTGTCGGTGACGGACGGCAAGTATGTCTTCGTGCGAGGGCTGGGCGAGCGCTACAGCTCCACCGAAGTGGACGGGGTGCGGATCGCCAGCCCCGAGCAGAACAAGCGGGTGGTGCCGCTCGATCTGCTGCCGGCGAATCTGCTCGAGAACATCATCGTGCAGAAGACCTACACGGCCGACCGCCCCGGCGAGTTCGGCGGTGGCGATGTGCAAGTGAAGACCAAGGATTTTCCGGGCGGGCGCACCTGGTCGGTGTCCCTCTCGCAGGGCCAGCTCGTGGGCACCACATTCCAGGACCGTCGCACCTATGCCTCGAGCAACGCTGACGCGTGGGGATTCGGGGCCGACTCGCGCAATATTCCCGACGCCATCCGCACGGCGGCGGGCGATCGTCCGTTGTTCCTGAGCAATGATCCGACGCGTGGGTTCACCAAGGCGCAGCTCGCAGCGTTCGGCAAGTCGTTCGCCAATGTGTGGTCGACCAAGGCGGAGCGCGCCATCCCGAACGGGAGCTATTCGCTCACCTATGGGGACGAGTTCAAGTTGTTCGGGCGGCCGCTGGGACTGATCGAATCGTGGAGCATGTCGCGCGCTTTCTCCCGGCGGGACGAGTCGCAACGATTCTATTCGGACCTCTCTGACACGCTGTATGACTACGCAGTGCAGCGCGACCGGGAGTCGGTGCAGCTCGGTGGTGTTTCGGGGCTCAGTTACCGATTCACGCCCCGACACAGCGTGCATGTGCGCGGCCTCTACACGAACGCCTCGGAGGACGAAGTGCGCACCTACCAAGGTCCGGATCACAATCGCGTCGAGGCGACGACGGGCGAGTTCCTGGTGCACCGCGGCACGCGCTTCCTCTACACACAACGCAATGTGATGTCGGGCGCGATCGAAGGGCGACATGAGTTCGCCGGGCTTGCGGGTACGCGGCTGGATTGGAAGCTGAATCGCTCGCGCGCCACGCGGCTGCAGCCGGATCGTCGAGAGACGATCTACGATCGCAACTACTACGACGACGGCGACGGCAATCGGGTCGGATATTGGGGGCTCGGGTCCGCCGGGTCGCGTGAGTATGGCGATCTGAAGGACGACGGGCGTGGGTTCAATGTCGGCGCCAGCATCCCGTATCGGCTTGGCCGTCTGGGCGCCGGCAAGGTTGCCGTGGGCCATGATCACCAGCGCAAGGACCGCCGAAACTTCTACCGGCGGTTCAACCTGCTGCCGAACCAGAATGCGGATCCGTCGCAGTCGCCAGACAGTCTGTTCGGCCCCGCAGCCTTCGATGGGACTCCGTACTCGGCGTATGTCCTCGAGGGCACGCTGGACATCGACAACTACTCCGCCATCCAGCGCGTGACCGCATCCTATGTGAGCTTGGATGTGCCGCTGGGCATGCGGGCCCGCGGCAATCTGGGTGTGCGTTGGGAGCGTGGCATCCAGGATGTCCGCACCTTCGACCTGTTCAAGCCCGGCGTCATTGTTCAGGAGGGCCGCCTCGACGACATCGATTGGCTGCCATCGGCGAACCTCACGCTCGAAGTCGCGAAGATGATGAATGTGCGGCTCGCGGCGAGCCGAACGCTCGCGCGCCCGGACCTGAACGAGCTTTCCCCGAGCCCGTCGCTGGAGTATGTGGGGGGATTCCGGGTTGCGGGTAATCCAGACCTGATGCGGTCGCGGATCGACAACTACGATGTGCGCTTGGAGGCGTTCCCGCGCGCGAATGAGGTGGTTGCCGCCGGGTTCTTCTACAAATCGCTCCACCAGCCGATCGAACAGGTCATCCAAGGGGGCGCGCCACCGATCCTGGTGCCGCGCAACTCCGATCGGGGGCACAACCTCGGGGTCGAGCTCGAGGCGCGCGGCGGACTCGCGCGCATCTGGAGCAAACTCGAGGGCTTCTCCGTCAACACGAATGCATCGTTCATTCGTTCGCAGATCCGCCTTGAGCCGCAACTTTCCGAACTGGGGAGCGCCGTTCACCCGCTGCAGGGCCAAGTGAATTATCTCTTCAATGGTGCCCTCAGTTACGCGATGCCCGGGGGAAAGGTGGACATGAGCGTGCTGTTCGGGGCGACCGGCAAGCGCCTGCGCACGCTGGGCTTGTTGCCGCTGCCGGATATCTACGAGCAGCCCAGCCG
>JANLOU010000334.1:0-2524 GCA_031366735.1 Candidatus Eiseniibacteriota bacterium | reverse complement strand
TCCACCAAGTTCGACAACCTGTACAAGTTGGGCGTGATGTACCTGGAGCGCGAGAAGATGCCCGAGGCCGCCAAGGTGTTCGCCAAGGCGAACTCGGTGAAGCCCCGCCAGGTCAAGGTGCTGGTGAATCTCGGCGTCTCGCTCGATGCCGTGGGCAAGGCGGACGAGGCGCAGTCGTTCTACAAGAACGCGCTCGTGGTGGCGCCCGACGACTCGGTCGCCATGTGCCGGCTGGCCAGCTCGCTGTACGCACAGGGCAAGTACGACGAGGCGATGGGCAATCTGCGCACGCTGATCCAGAAGAAGCCGCGCTCGCACTGTGCGTACTTCACGATGGGTGTTGCCTTCGCCGATGCAGGGATCTATCGGGATGCCATCCGCATGTGGCGTAAAGTCGTCGAACTGGCGCCCGAATCACCCGAGGCGCTCTCGGCCAAAGAGAGCATCGATGTACTCGAGAGGTTCCTCGCGGGCAAGTGAGGCCGCGGACATCGTGATCTACCTCGACCACAACGCATCCACTCCGGTCCGCCCCGAGGTCGCCGAGGCCATGCATCTGGCCTTGCGGGACCTCGGGGCGAACCCTTCCAGCAGCCACCGCGAGGGCCAGCGAGTCCGCGCGGCGCTGGAGCGCGCGCGTGCGCAGGTGGCGACCCTTGCCGGGTGTCGCGCCGACGAAGTCGTGTTCGTCTCGGGCGGGACCGAGGGCGATCATCTGGCCGTGATCGGCGCGGCGTTGGCGCGGCGCGAGCACGGGCGCCATGTGGCGTTCGCCGCCGTCGAACACCACGCGGTGCACGGCGCGGCCGAAGTGTTGGACGAGTTGGGCTGGACGCACGAGCAACTGCCGTGCGATGCGCAGGGGCGCACGCGCGTCGATTCCATCGAGACCCTGCCCGCGGGCACCACGGTCGTCTCGGTCATGTTCGCGAATAACGAGACCGGGGTGGTGCAGCCCGTCCGGGCGCTGGCCGAGCGCGCGCATGCGCGCGGCATGCTGCTGCACTGCGACGCGGTGCAGGGTATGGGCAAGCTGCCGATCGACTTCGCAACCCTCGGGGCGGATTTCCTCGTGCTGTCCGGGCACAAGTTCGGCGGACCCAAGGGCGCGGGCGCGCTCATCGTCCGCAATGGGACGCCGATGCAGCCCCTGTTCCGCGGCAGCGCGCACGAGCATGGCCGGCGAGGTGGCACCGAGAATGTCTCGGGCATCATCGGGCTTGGCCTCGCCTGCGAGTTGGTGGGACACGACCTGGCGGACCAGGCGCAGGCCATGCAGTTGTTGCGCCTGCAGTTCGAGCAGGCATTGCTCGCTGCGGTGCCCGACGCGATGATCCATGGCCGCGATGCCGAGCGGCTGCCCAACACCGTCAATGTCTCGTTCGTGGGCGCGCGCAGCGATCACATGCTGATGGCGCTCGATGCGCGCGGCGTCTGCTGCTCGGCCGGCGCCGCCTGCGCCAGCGGCGGTGTGGAGCCCTCGCCGGTCCTTCGCGCCATGGGTGTGCCGCGCGAGTGGGCCATCTCGGCGCTGCGCTTCTCGTTCGGTCGCGGCACCACACTGCCCGAGCTGCACGAGGCGGTCGCGCATGTGGCCGACTCGGTGCGGCGAGTGCGGGCGGCGGGAGTGCCGGCATGAGCGGGATGCGAGTATTGGCGGCGATGAGTGGCGGGGTGGATTCGGCTGTGGCGGCGGCGCTGCTGCACGAGCAGGGCCATGCGGTGACAGGGGTCACGCTGCGCCTGGCCTGCTACGGCAAGACCCCGATGAGTCCCAAGGCGTGTTGCACGCTCGATGCCATCGATGATGCGCGGCGCGTGGCGATGGCGCTCGATTTCCCCTACCACATCATTGACGCAGAGGATGTGTTCAAGCATCGCGTCATGATGCCGTTCGTGGAGGATTACGCGCATGGGCGCACGCCGTATCCGTGTGCGCTCTGCAACCAGCACCTCAAGTTCGGCGACCTCGTGACGCGCATGGAACTCGTGGGCGCCGACCGTCTTGCCACCGGTCACTACGCGCAGGTGCGGCAGGAGTCCGATGGCTCGTTCGGAATGTACCGCGCAGTGGATCGCAGCAAGGACCAGACCTATGCGCTGGCCTTGATTCCCTACGCGGTGCTGCCTCGGGTGCTGTTCCCGCTGGGCGAGTTGAACAAGACCGATGTGCGCGCGCACGGCCAGCGCATGGGCCTGACCTGCTGGGACAAGGCCGAGAGTCAGGACCTTTGTTTCGTGCCCGATGGCGACTACGCGGGCTACATCACCGGCACACTGGGCGACCTGCGCGGCACTGTGCCCGGGCCGTTCGTGGATGCCGCCGGCAACTCGTTGGGCACGCATCGCGGCGTGATCCACTACACGATCGGCCAGCGCAAGGGACTGGGGATCGCGGCGCCCGCGCCGCTCTATGTGCTCGCGATCGATGCGCAGAGCAACACCATCACGCTGGGGCCGCGAGCCGCACTCGAGGCGCCGGGCCTGGTGACGGGACCGTTCAACTGGTTGGCCGCCTCGCCGC
>JANLOU010000309.1:0-18908 GCA_031366735.1 Candidatus Eiseniibacteriota bacterium | reverse complement strand
CGACCTCCTCGGCCCCCTGTTCGACGGCACGACGGGTCTCGTAGACCTTCACATCGGGCACATGCGCGCCGAGCGGAAAACCGATCACGGTGCAGACTTTGACCCCGGAGTTGCGGAGCATCTCGCGACAGAGCGACACCCAGTTGGGGTTCACGCACACCGAAGCAAAACAGAACTGCGCCGCCTCGCGGCACAATTGCTCCACCTCCTCGCGGGTGGCATCGGGCTTGAGCAGCGTGTGGTCGATCAGCGAAGCCAGCCCGTCCGAGGCGGGGCAATAACCCATCGTCGAGACCACCCGTGACGCCCCGGCCTCCGCGAGGGCGCGTGTCTCCTCGGGCCCGCGGACCCCGCTCACGCCCCAGTTGCGGCAGCGGTCGCAGGTGTCGGCATCGTGCACCACCTGACCCACCGCCACCGCGCGCGGACTGGCCGGCGTCGATCCGCCCTGCGACAACGCTTCGAGCACCTGCCGGGTGATGACCTCGACCAGTTGATCGCGTTCGCGACTCATCGCTTTCCTCCATGCTTCACGAAATCAAATGCATCCGCGAGCAAAGCGCGCAGGCGGCGGCGCACAATGCGGCCGCGCGTGTCCCGCCAGTAGACCCACATGAGCGGCGAGAACTCATAGAGCACCTGCCGGCACGCTCCGCATGGAGCGGCGCCGCGTCCTGGCCCGGCGGTGACGGCAATGGCAGTGAACAACTTCTCACCCTCGCTCACCGCCTTGAACACGGCGGTTCGCTCCGCGCAACAGGTCAGGCCGAACGACGCATTCTCGACATTACAGCCGTGATAGATGCGCCCGGATCGACCGGCGATTGCAGCGCCGACCGAGAAACGCGAGTAAGGGGCATAGGAGGACTCCCTCGCCTGTTCGGCCTCGGCCATCAGTTCCTTGGGGGTCATGCGCGCAACTCCTTCAGAAAGCTTGTGCCACGCCGGGGTGGCGTCACACTGAAAAGTTCCGCCAGCGTCGCGCCCAGATCTGCGAACGTGGCGCGGGTTCCCAGATCGGCTCCTGCGCGGACACGAGGGCCTGCAATCAACAATGGAGTGTACTCGCGCGAATGGTCGGTGCTCGCGGTGGTGGGATCATTGCCATGATCGGCCGTGATCCACACCATCTCATCCCCTCGAAGGCGAGGCAGGAATCCCTCGAGCGCATGATCGAATCGCTCGAGCGCCCGGGCGAATCCGGGCGGATCATTGCGGTGCCCGAACAGCGTGTCGAAGTCCACAAGGTTCGCGAACACCAACCCCTCGCCCGGCTTGCGGGCCAGATCCAGGAGCACTTCGACACCTTCCTCGTTGTCCTTCGTGTGGATGGCATCGCTCACGCCTCTGCCCGCGAACAGGTCGTCCACTTTACCCACGGTGATCACGGGGAGTCCCACCTCCCGGAGTCGATCCATGACAGTAGGTTCCCATGGTTCAAGCGAGAAATCGCGTCGATTCCCGGTGCGCTGGTAGTGCCCCGGCTCACCCACGAACGGGCGCGCGATGACTCGGCCCACCGCGTGCGCCCCCGTGAGCATCTCGCGCGCGATGCGACACGCCTCGTACAGGTCTTCGAGTCGCACGGTGTGCTCGTGCGCCGCGATCTGGAACACCGAGTCCGCCGAGGTGTACACGATGAATCGCCCGGTCTGCTGGTGTTGTTCCCCGAGCCGCAGAATGATCTCGGTTCCGGAGGCGGCGCAGTTCCCAAGCCAGCCGCGCCCCACGCGCTCGCTCCAGCGTTCGAGCAGTTCGAGGGGAAACCCGGCGGGATAGGTCGGGAACGGTCGATCCAGCACCAGCCCCATCATCTCCCAGTGCCCGGTCGTGCTGTCCTTGCCCGGCGAGCGCTCGGCGAGCCGCGCGCGGGCCGCTTGCGGCGAGGCCGCCGAGGGCACCCCGGGAATCGTCACGAGGTTCCCAAGCCCGAGCCGCTGCAGCGTTGGCAGACGCAACCCACCCGCCGCTTCGGCAACATGCAGCAAGGTGTGGCTGCCGCGGTCCCCGTAGTCACCAGCGTCCGGCAGCTCCCCGATGCCGACGCCATCGAGCACGATCAGGAACACCCGCATCGCCCTACCCCTTCCTCGCCGCAACTGTGGCCGCGTCCCGAGCACGCAAGTAGGTGTCCGCATGGGCGGTCCACTCCGGCCGCTCGCCGACAAGCGTGACCATCCGCACCGCGCGCCCGCCGCTCGTGTACAACCGGGTGACGCGCTTGCCGATCGTGCACACCACTTCGTACGGCAGTGTCTCACTCCAAACGGCGATTTCCTCGATCGGCAATTCAGCACCCTGCTGCTCGCCGAACAACACGACTTCCTCCCCGACCTCGCAGGCTGCATGATCAGTGAGATCGATCATGGTCAGGTCCATGGTGACCCGCCCAAGGATGCGGGCCCGCTTGCCCTGGACCAGCATCTCGCCGCGATTCGACAACAACCACGAATAGCCGTGCCCGTATCCCACCGGCACCACGCCGATACGACTCGGACGCCGCGTGACATGCGTGCGGCCATAGCTGATCGGGGTATCCGCCGGCAGATCGCGCACCTGGACCAGCCGACTCCGCAGCGACATCACCGGACGCACTGCCGGTTGCGCACGGTCGTGAGGTGGATGCACGCCGTAGGCGATCAGCCCCACGCGCACCCAATCGAGGTGGGTCTGCGGCAGGTTCACCGTCGCGGCGCTGTTGGCTGCGTGGATACGCGGCGCAAGCAAACCTTCGGCCCGAAGTTGCTCGATGACATGCTGGAAGCTCGAGAACTGCGCATGCGAGAACGCGAGGTCCGGACTGTCGGCATCCGGAAAATGCGTGTACAGGCTGGCGAGGCGCAATCCCGGCAGCGTTGCCACCTCGCGCACGAACGGCATCACCTCGGCCTCGCGGACGCCCGTGCGCCCCATGCCGGTGTCCACCTCGATGTGACAGCGCACCGCCCGGCCGGCTCGCTCCGCCTCGGCCGAGAGCGCTCGCGCGAACGCGAGATCCGAGATCGTCGGGTCGATCGCATGAGCGACCGCCTCGACGGCCTCGGCGGGCAGCAAGGGCGAGAGGGCCACGATCGGTAAGGTGACGCCCGCCAGGCGCAGCTGCATGCCCTCGTGCAGGGTGGCCACGCCGAGTTGCGAGACCCCTTCCCCGGCTGCGACCTGGGCCATCTCGACCGCACCGTGCCCGTAGGCGTCGGCCTTGGCCAACAGCAGCAGCTCGCACTGCGGGCCGACCAGTCCGCGAATGGAGCGCAGGTTGGCCTTGAACCGGTCGAGATCGATCTCGACCCAGGTGGAGACGGGAAGTGGCAAGCGGCGACCTCAGGGGTTCGGTATGCTGGCGGAGCCCATGGGGCCCCAGCCGAAGAGGCGCAGCATAGCGAGGCGCGGAGGCACCGCGCAACGCATGGGGCCGAAAGGAACCGGAGGATGCATGTCGGTGCCGTTCGACCCGCGAACCAGCACAGAGCTGGTGCTCGCGGCAATGGCCGGAATCTCGATTGCCGCGGCGTGCGGCCTGCGTGCGTTCCTACCGCTCCTCGCGCTTGCGGGCGGGGCCCGGCTGGGTCTGGTCCAGTTGTCCCCCTCGATGGCATGGCTGTCGGGCGACGCAGTCATCTGGGCCCTCACGACCGCGACGATCGTCGAGTTACTGGCCGACAAGATCCCCGCCCTCGATCACGCCCTCGATCTGGTCTCCACCGTCCTGCGCCCGGTCGCGGCGGCATTCGCCGCCTGGGCCGGCATCGTGGGTCTGCACCCCGTGCTCGGCATGTCCGCGGCCCTCATCATGGGCGCGGGCGCGCTCGGCGTGCACGCGCTCAAAGCCAAGACCCGCTTGGGCAGTACTGCGCTCACGCTTGGAACGGCGAACCCGGTCCTCTCATTCATCGAGGACGCGATCACCGTGACGATCTCGGCGGTCGCACTGCTGGCTCCGATCCTCGGGGCGATCCTGGTGTCCGTGGGCATCTTCGTGTGCTGGCGCGCATTCTCGCGGCCGCGCCCCATGGCGCTCGCCAGCCCGCACATCCCGGCCGCGCCCGACGCCCAGCTCGGTCGGGCAGCCGGCCCTTCGGCCAAGGAGCGTCTGCCATGACGGAGTCCGAGCGCTCGGCTTTCGAGCGCCTGGTCGGCGTGTGTCGGCGCCTGCGCAGCCCCGAGGGCTGTCCCTGGGATCGGGAGCAGACGCTGGAGAGCATGACGCCCTACCTCACCGAGGAAGCGGCGGAAAGTGTCGACGCGATCGCCTCTGGCGATGTGGACCATGCGGCGGAGGAACTGGGGGATCTGGGTTTCCTCGTGATCTTCTGTCTCGACCTGTTGGGTGAACGCTCCGGCGTCGGGTTGGCAACCGCGCTCGAGCGTGCCAGCGACAAACTGATCCGACGCCATCCGCATGTGTACGGCGGAGCGGCCGTCAAGGATGGCGAGGCAGCCTACAAGCAGTGGCAGGAGATCAAGCAGGCCGAGAAGGGCGACCGCCCGACCTCACTGTTGGGCGACGCACCCAAGGGACTCCCGGCGCTCGTCGCGGCGTACCGGTTGCAAGAGAAGGCCAGTGTCGTGGGATTCGACTGGCCCGACATGCGCGGCCCGATGGAGAAAGTGCGCGAGGAGGTCGCGGAGGTGGAGGAAGCCCTCGCGCGTCACGCGCCGAACGACCCTGCGCTCGCGCGCGAGATCGGCGACCTGCTGTTCGCTGTCGTCAATGTGGCGCGAAAGCTCCGCGTGGACCCCGAGGCCGAACTCCGCGCGACCATGCAGCGCTTTCGCGGTCGGTTCCTGCATATCGAGCAACGCCTCGCCGAATCCGGCCGCACCCCGTCGCAATCGACACTCGAGGAGATGGATACCCTATGGGAGGAAGCCAAGGCGCAGCAGCGTCAGGCTTCGAATGGAGAGCACGCATGACCGAGCACACCGGCGATCACCCGCGCGAAGCCGCACTCTTCCTGCAGTTGGTGTTCGGACTGCAGCAGGCCGCCATGATGGCACTGGGCAAGCTCATGAATCCCGTGACAGGCAAACTCGAGCGCAATCTGGAAGCGGCCAAGAACACCATCGACACGCTCAGCGCCATCGAGACTCGCACTCGCGGCAACCTGGCAGCCGACGAACAGCGCGCCCTTGCCCAAGTGCTGACCGATCTACGACTCAACTATGTGGATGAGGCGAAGAAGGGGTGAGCCTGTCCCCGTGCGAGGGGCGGCACCTCGCGCGGCGAAAGCCTAGAGTGCCTGCAGCACCGCGCACTTGAGATAGTGCGTCTCGGGTACCGCCAGCAGACGCGGATGATCGGGCGCCTCCCCGGCCCACTCCAGTACACGCATCGGTCGCTTGGCCAGACGAGCCGCCTCGAGCAGCACCTGTTGGAACAACGAGTCGTCCAGATGATGGCTGCACGAGCAGGTCACGAGGATCCCGTCCTCCTCGAGCAGGCCCATCGCCGCGCGGTTGAGCTCGCGGTAGGCTCGAGCCCCCTGCGCCATGTTCCGTTTGGACTTGATCAACGCCGGCGGATCCACGACGACGATGCCGAAGCGTTCGTTCTCGCGATCCATACGCCGGATCGTGTCGAACGCGTGGCTGCGCTGCAGCGTGATGCGGTCCTCGAAACCCGCCCGCTCGATGTTGCCGGCTGCGATCCCGAGCGCCGGCTCGGAAGAGTCGATCGCCAACACGCTCTCGGCCCCACCTCGCGCCATGTGCAGCGACCATTCGCCGTGATAGCAGAACATGTCCAGCGCCCGACGACCCTTGGCGCGGGTTTCAGCACGCTTGCGGTTCTCGCGTTGATCCAGGAACAGCCCGGTCTTCTGGCCGCCGACCAGATCCACCTCGAGCGCGAAGCCGCCCACCATGACGGGCACACGCTCGGGGACATCGCCCCACCATACGCGGCGCTCCAGCTCGAGTCCCTCGAGTTGGCGCAACGGCGAGTCCGCGACCAGCACGGCCCCGCGCGGCGCGAACACTTCCTCAAGCGCTTCGCGCACGAACTCCTGCTGTGCCTGCATGCCGCGGGTGAGCACCTGCACGGACAGATAGTCCCCATAGCGATCCACCACGAGCCCGGGGAGCTGATCGGATTCGCCGTAGACCATGCGCACCGCCTCTTCGCCCGCGTAGACGGTTTCGCGCAGGCGCTGCGCGCGCTCGAGACGGCGCACGAAGAATGCCTTGTCGATGGCATCGCGGCGACGCGTCAGCATGCGCGCGCAGATCAGGCTGTGCCGATTCACATAGGCGCGGCCCAGGAACGCACCGCGTGTGTCGACAACATCGACGAGTCCGCCATCCTCGATGGCGCCTTCGTAGGCCTCGACTTCGTTGCTGAAGATCCACGGGTGGCCGCCACGCACACGGCGGTCCTCGCCACGCTTGAGGATGAGACGCGCCGCGTCACTCATCGCGGAGCCTTCCAGCCCTGACTGCGCAGCATGTGGCCGATCATGCGATAGGTGATGCGCGCCGCGAGGAAGTCCGAAGCGACATTGCCAGCCAGGGGCGCGAGCTCGACCACATCGAAGCCAACAATGCGGCGGGTGTCCGCGACCGCACCGATCAGGTCACTCACTTCGAACCAATCGAGGCCGCCCGGTTCGGGCGTCCCGGTTCCGGGCAGGTAGGCGGGATCCAGCCCGTCCAGATCGAATGTGATGAACACCTCTTCCGTGAGTGAATCCAGAATCGGGCGGAAGTCACCTTTCAGGCCGCGGAACTGGCGAGTGCTCCAGATGGGCGTCGGCGTCTCACGGAGATAGGCGGCCTCTTCTTCGCTCATGGAGCGGATCCCCACGGATGAGGCCGGGCAGATCTCGCGGATGCGCCGCATGACACAAGCGTGGGAATCCGGAGTGTCGAGGTACTCCTCGCGCATGTCGGCGTGCGCATCGATCTGCAGCACGGACAACTTGCCATAGCGTTTCGCCGCGGCTCGCACCGCGCCGGCGGTGATACTGTGTTCACCGCCCAGCATCACCGGTAACTTGCCGATGTCGTACATGTGGTCGAACGCACGCTCCACGCGCTTGACCTGCGCGCCAGGGCCGACGGCGGTGGGCTCCAACTCCGGCAGCGTCGTGATCCCAGCGCGGTAGGTCGCGCCCAACTCGTCGTCCCACACCTCCATGTTGCGCGAAGCCGCGAGGATCGCCTGGGGGCCGAGTCGAGTCCCGCCCTGGTAGCTCGTGCTGAAGTCGTAGGGCACCGGCAGGATCGCCACGCGGCTCGACTCGAGCGAGGAGAACTCGGGGTCGAGGCCAGCGAAGTTGAACGGCAAGCCGGCGGGGTAGTGGGGCTGCGTCATGCGAAAGGTCTCCAGACAATGGAAGTGGCCGCAGCCGGCGACCGACCAGGGCCCTCGGATACTGCTGCGCATGAGCTGCATCCCGCGCGGGCGTGCACGCGCAGTATACGGGCCGATCGAGGGGAGGGCCCGCGGGGGCCTTCGAGAAGACGAATGGCGGGGTTGACGGGACTCGAACCCGCGACCTCCTGCGTGACAGGCAGGCGTTCTAACCAGCTGAACTACAACCCCGCGTCCGGCAGCCGATGAGCGTGAACCCATGGCGCCGAGGCCGCGGGACAATACCCACCGACTCCAAAGGTGTCAAACAAGCGGTCAATACAATCGCTCGAGGTCCACATCGTGGTAGTAGTGCAGCAGGATGCGTCGCGCATCGGCCCCTGCGCGCGCCATCGCGAGCGCGCCGGTCTGACACAGCCCGACGCCGTGGCCGGAGCCCGCTCCACTCGCCACCACGGCGAGCGCACGCCGCGAACCGACTTCGCGCCGCACCGCGATCTTGAACAGGTTCGAACGCAGGATCGAGGCCGGATTGTTGGAGCGCCTCAGGGTCTGGCGGAGCACATGCGCGGGAATCACCAACTCCCCCTTCGTGGTTTCGAGCCGCAGTCGCCACACTCGCCCCGACCTCGATCTCGCCGTGACGGAGACATCGACCAACTCGCCCAGCCCCTCGGGTGGCAGCGCCAGTCCCTGTTGCGGAGCGTATCGGGTGACATTCGCCATGAACTCGGCTGCGGTCCACTCCTCACGCCAGCGATACTGCGGCGACAAGGCGCAATGATCGCCCTCCCCCATGCCGCGGTCCAGATGGCTCGCGAGATACGCCAACGAGCCCGTGGGCCACGCCTCCCACGCCTCGGCGGTCATGCCGCCACAGGTGGAACAGTAGTTCGCACGGATCGGCGCCCCACGCGAAAGCGCCACGAGGCCGGCGGTGCTCTGCACGCATCGGGTCGCCAGGGGCCGCTCGGATTCGACGGGACCGTAGACTTGATCCTCGACCGAGGCGTACAGATCGAAGCCCTCGGCAGCGCGTCGACCGCGATAGAAGAGTGAATAACTCCGTGCGGCCACCGCCTGCGCGCGACCGGCCTCGAGCAGCGAGTCCCGAAGCGCACCGATCTCCCCGGGCACCACTCCCAGCAAATAGCGCTCGAGCGAGAGGCGCGTGACCAGCGTCAGCTTGCCGCGCGGGCCCAGGAACACCTTGAACCGCCCGCGCCAGTGCTTGTTGTTCCAACCCATCCTCGCGCCATCGGCGCGAGCCGTGCGTTCATCCCCCAGCCACAGCGTGTCGCCCTGCTCCAGGATCGCCAGCGGTACGAGTCGCTCGCGATCGCGCGGCCACACCAGCACCTGGGCGCCTGAACGCACCACGTCGATGGGTGAGGCGATACTCGCGTGCCCCTGTCCGTCGGGGGCACGCCATCCGAGCGTCACTGCGCCTTCGGGCTCGAGCCGGAGCGAATCCAGATCGGTCGCCAGGCCGATGTCGAAGGTCGGCTCGCTCTCCAGCCGCAACGGCGCCGAGCTGGATTCCAGCGCGGGCCTCGCAGGCGCAGGCTTGGATCGGACCGGTGACGGAACAGTGGTAGCGGGCGCCTGGACTGGGCTTGGCGCGTGCGCACAGGAGACCAGCGAGGACGCGAGGATCCAAGCCAGGGCGACACGCCACCGGGAGCCGCTCATGCGCGCGCCTCCCCGCGAGTGCGACCCGGCGTGATGCTTCCCAGCACCGCGCGGTGGGTCGCGCCAGTGGCGCCAGGCACATTTCCCCAGTCCCCGGACATCGTGAGGTGCGCGAGCAGCGCGAACGCGAGCGCCTCCTTGCAATCGGGCGCGACGCCCAGTTCATCCAGCCGCTCCACCCGCAGGCCCGCCAGCTGCCGACGCAAGGCGACCATGAGCGTGGTGTTGCGCACTCCACCGCCGCTCACATACACGGCATCGACGCCTCCCCGGGGCACGAGGTGAGCGCGCAGCGCATCGGCCACGCTGGCCGCGGTGAGTTCGACCGCAGTCGCGAGCGTGTCCTCGAGCGATAACCCCAGCGATTCGGCAATCCCACGCAGGCGCACGGCGTAGCGTTCGCCAAAGCGCTCCCGACCCGTGGAGCGTGGCGGCATCAGCTGGAAGAATGGGTCCGCCAACAGCTCGGCGAGCAATCCCTCGTGCACCCGCCCCGAGGCCGCAAGCTTGCCCCCTTCGTCGTGGCGCGCGAGCCCCACCGTTGCGAGCCCCACCAGCGCATCGAGCACCGCATTGCCCGGGCCGGTGTCGAACGCCACCACACCCTCGAGTCCCGCGCCGCGCGGCAGGTGCGTGACATTCGCCATGCCACCCAGGTTCAGCAATACGCGCGACTCATGCGCATCACGGAACAACCACCAATCTGCGATCGGGACGAGCGGCGCGCCCTCTCCACCTGCGGCCGTATCCCGCGTGCGGAAGTCCGAGACCACGGTGATTCCCGTGCGCTCGGCCAATGTGGAGGCCGACCCCAACTGCAGCGTCAACGCGCGAGTCCCATTGGCGCCGCGCGGCAGGTGGCGCACGGTCTGGCCATGCGAACCGATCGCGCTCACGGCCGTGGACTCGACGCCCGCCTCATCGAGCAGGGTGCCGACCGCAACTGCATAGAGTTCACCCAATGCCGCGTCCAATCGCATCAGGCGCTCCGGCGGCACGGTCTCAGCGGCGGCCACCTCGAGCACTTCGCGACGCAGCTCGTCGGAGAAGGCGGCCTCGCGGTACGCGACCACTTCGTGGCGCGCCTCGAGCCCAGCGCCATGGAAGCGCACCAGTGCTGCGTCAATCGCGTCGGCGGATGTGCCTGTCATGAGCCCCACGAGCAAGTGCTCGTTGCGGTCAGGATAGGTCCTCAACGGCGTCCATGCATCGCGCGTGCTCATTTCTCGGCTCCCGCCAACAGGCCTGAAAGGATCTGGCGCTGGAACGCCACGAACACCACCACCACGGGCAATGAGGCCACGGTCGAACCCGCCATCAGGAACCCCCAATCCACGCTGTGCTCGGTCTGCGACAACAGCGCGAGCCCCACGGGAAGCGTGCGGAGTCGATCGGAGTCGACGAAGATGAGCGGAAACAAGAACGAGTTCCAGTTCGTGAGGAATGCTTGGATCGCCACCACGGCGAGCACGGGCTTGAGCAGGGGCAGCGCGACCTCACGGAAGATCTGCCAGTCGGTGGCCCCGTCGACACGCGCGGCCTCCTCCAACTCGATCGGGAGCTGAGTCACATACTGGCGCACCAGGAAGATCCCGAAGGCATCCACCGCGAATGGCAGGATGAGTGCGGCGTAGGTGTCCAGCAGATGCAGCCGGGCCAATACCAAGTACAACGGAATCATGAGCGTCTGCTTGGGGACCATGAGTGTGGCCACGATACCGAGGGTCCAGAAACGCTCGCCAGGGATGCGCTTGCGGCCCAGCACATAGCCCACCATCGCCGCGGTGACCACGTTGAGCACCACCACGACCGCCGCCACCCCAAGGCTGTTCAGGAGATAGCGGCCCACGCCCGCAGACCTGAACAACGCCTGATACTGCGACAGGTCCCAAGGGCCTTGGAGCGCCTTGCCGAATGAGTTGCCGGCACTGGGGCTGATCGAAAGGACGACCATCCATGCGAATGGCAACAGCATGGCGAGCAGCAGCGGGACGAGCCAGCACCAGCGTCGCAGGCTCATCGCCCACGGAGGCGTCGGCGGCGGCAACTCGAGTTCGCGAGTCTCGCTCAAGCGCGGTTCTCTTCCTGCGCGCCCACCGCTTTCAATTGCACCCACGCCAAGCCGAGCGAAAGGATGAACAGCAGGTACGCGATCGCGCTGGCCTGCCCCAACTGGAACCGCGAGAACGCCTGTTCATAGAGATGGTAGACCACCGTCGTGGTGCTTCCGAGCGGCCCCCCGCGCGTCATCACGAAGACTTCGGCGAAGATCTGCAGCGAGCGGATGGAGTTCACGACCAGGACGAACAGGAGTGTGGGCCGCAACAGCGGCAGCGTGATGTGCGCGAATCGCGCCCAACCGTCTGCTCCGTCGAGCCGCGCCGCGTCGTAGAGGTCGCGCGGAATCCCCTCGAGCCCGGCGAGGAAGATGATCATGTAATAGCCACTCGCGGACCAGACATCCATCGCCATGATCGCGGGAAGCGCGGTGTTCGGATCCTGCAGCCATGCCGGCGTCGGCAGATGCAACGCGCCGAGCAGGCCATTGAGACCGCCATGGTTGGCATAGAGTCCCTTGAACACGAGGGAGAGCACGACGATCGAGACCACGCTCGGCAGGAAGAAGCCGACCCGGAACAGCGTGCGACCTCGGAACGCCGGTTGGACCGCGAGCGCCAGGGCCAGTGCCGCGGCCGTCGTGAAAGGAATCGTGCCGACCACGAAGAATGCCGTGTTGCGAAGGGCCGACCAGAACGCCGGGTCATGCAGGGCGCGCGAGTAGTTGGCGAGCCCGACGAATCGCGTGCTTGCCGGCGCCAGTGGAGTGTAGTCGGTGAACGACGCCCCGAGCGAGAAGAGGAAGGGGTAGAGGCCGAAGAGTGCGAACGCCACCACCCACGGAGAAGCCAGGAACCAGGCCGTCGCGCGGGAGTGGGTTCGCACGCGCCTACTTCTTCCCCAACAGGTCCGCGATGCGTTGGTTCGCGTCCCGTACCGCGACGGCGGCGGTCTTCTTGTCGTAGAGCGCCTGTTCCACCTCGGCTTCGATCGCCTGCTCCATTTCGTCCCACGCGGGATGATTCGGGGTGAAGCGCGCGGTGGCGAACTGTTGAATGAGCACCTGCTGCATGGGTCGCTCGCGATAGTAAGCCGCGGTGTCGGCGGAGACCGTCGCCGGTTGTACGCTCTGCGCTGCGACCGCCAACGCCAGCGCGTTATCAGGGCGGACCAGGAAGCGCGCCAGCTTGAGCGCGTCCTCCTTGCGCTTGGAGGTTTGGAAGCTCACGAGCACTTCCCCTCCCGCGAACGACGCGTGGGTCCCGCGATCCGCGGCCGGCCGCGGAACCAACGCGACGCCGTAACGCAGCCCCGGAGCCTCCTTGGGGATCTGCTTGAACAGCCATGCTCCGGAGATCTGTATTCCGAGGCGGCCTTCCTTGAACTCCTGATCAAGCGCATCCTGCATTCCCAGCGTCCCGACCGCGCGCAGGCCCAGATAGAACTCGAGCGCTGCGACATTCTCTGGCGAATCGAAGCGTGCGGAATCCAGTCCGGCGGAAAGGATCTCACCCCCATTGCCCCAGGCGTAGGGCATGAACTTCTTGAACAACTTCTGCTTGTCATTGAGCGACACACCGTACCCATGCACATTTCCGCCGAGCTTCTGGATGCGAGTGGCCGCCGTCTGGAGTTCCGCCCAGGTCTCAGGGCCCCGCGACGAATCAAGCCCCGCCTTGGCGAACAGCGTCTTGTTGTAGAACAGCGCGCGCGTCCCCAATACCCACGGCACCCCGTAGATGGCATCGCCCACCATGCACTGCTCCCAGCCACGCAGGCCCGATCGCAGATCCGCAACGCCGGCGCTCCAGTCACTCAGCGCGCCCGACTGCAGAAAACGCGGCATGTAAGTGGAGCCCAGTTCGCACAGGTCAGGCGGTGTCCCTGCGGCCACCGCGGCGGTGATCTTGTCCTTGCCACCATCCCAGGTCAGTTGCTCGACGCGCACACGGATGCCGGGATTCTCGGCCTCGAATGCCGTGACCAGTGGCTGGATCACCTCGAGAGGCCAGAACTGCCAGAACACGACTTCCTGAGGTTGCTTTCGCGGCGCGCACGATCCCATCAACAACAGCGTGAGTGCCAATGCCAGTATGCGCTTCACGAGACGCCTCCTTGCGGTCCATGTGGCTCGACGGCTCGGCGGACGAAGCCATCGGCAGCACGCAGTCGCGTCTCGGCGTCCGCGCGCGAGCAACCCAGCTTCAGCATGACGATCGCCGTCTTCACGCTTTTTCCGGCTGCCGCGATGGCACGCGAGGCGGTGTCGTGGTCCACGCCGGTCACGGTCATCACCGTACGCCGGCTGCGCTCCACGAGCTTCTGTGAGGTGGCCATGAGATCGACCATCATGTTCTCGTAGGCCTTGCCCGTGCGGATGAAGGCCGCCGTGGAGATCATGTTCAGCACCAGCTTCTGCGCGGTGCCGGATTTCATGCGCGTGGAACCCATGAGCACCTCGGGACCCACGACCGGGCAGATCGCCACATCGACCGCGAGCGTGAACTCCTCGCGCGGCGTGCAAGTGACATACACCGTGGTGGCACCGCGCTCACGCGCTCGCTCGATGGCGGCCACGACGAACGGAGTCCGTCGGCTGGCGGCGATTCCCACCACGGTGTCGGCCGGACCGACATCGAGGTCATCCACCGCCTTCACTCCCTCCTCGCGCCGATCCTCTGCTCCTTCGACGGCGCGCAGCACCGCGGCGAATCCCCCGGCGATGATCCCGACCACCTGATCCGGATCCGAGCCGAATGTGGGCGGGCACTCCGAAGCATCCAGCACACCCAGTCGCCCGCTCGTTCCTGCGCCGGCATAGATGAGCCGCCCACCGCGGCGAAAACTGTTCACGACATGTTCGACCGCCTCGGCGATCCAGGGGAGCTGGGTCGCCACGGCTTCAGGCACGGTCCGATCCTCGGCGCTGATGCGCGCAAGCAGGTCGGGGACCTCGAGCTGGTCGAGGTCCATCGTGCGGGGATTGCGCTGCTCGGTGGCGAGCTGCGCGAACTCATCGAAGCGGGCGCGATCGTCCATGTCGCTCCTGCGTGCGTGACGGGAAGGCCCTGCGTGAGCCCGCAGGATGCCACGCCCGAGAAAGCCGCGGCAAGCGCGATGCGAGCAGGACGGCCCGCCGTAGGAGGACTCTTGACGGCGCACGCGCGTCACACCAACCTGCCACCATGCCCGAACTCCCCGAGGTCGAGACGGTCCGTCGCATGTTGGCCGAGAAGCTGCCGGGGCAGCGGATCGTACGGGCCGAGGTGTCGCGCCACCGGCTGCGCACGAGCTCGCTCGCCGGACTCCCGCTGCAACTCGAGGGCCGCGCCTTCGCGCAGCCGCGCCGGACGGGCAAGTTCCTGTTCCTCGACCTTCAGGAAGGCGTCACGCTCCTGTCGCATCTGGGCATGAGCGGGCGGTGGTTGTTCTGGCCGCCGGGAATCACAGCTGACGACGCGATGCCGCATGTCCACCTGCGCCTCACTTTCGCCGACGGCGCGCGACTCTGGTACCAGGACATCCGGCGCTTCGGGATGTTGCGCGTCGTGGCCCTGGATGCGCTCGAGCGGGACCCCTCGGTGCGCCTGCTGGGGCCGGACCCACTGGTGGCCAGACCCGACGGTGCGGCGCTGGCGAGGATGGCGAAGGGATCTCGTGTCGCGATCAAGACCTTCCTCCTCGATCAGCGCCGACTCGCCGGCGTGGGCAACATCTACGCGAGTGAGATCCTGTTCCGTGCCCGGGTCAATCCCCGACGCAGCGCGGGAACGCTGAGCCTGCGCGAATGGACGAGCGTCGCGGGCGAAGTACTGCATGTACTGGAAGCCGCGATCGCCGCGATGGGCACCACCTTCAGTACTTTCCGCACCATCTGGAATGAACCGGGTGAGTATGGGAACCAGCTACTGGTTTACGACCGTGCAGGCGAGCCCTGCCGCGATTGCGGGTCCACGGTGCGACGGTTCGTGCAGGGAGGCAGGTCGACTTTCTGGTGCTCGGCCTGCCAACGCGCCGCTGCCCGAGCGCGCGCGCCGCGAAGCTGAGCGCGGGGGCCCGGGGATTTCTAAGGCTTTTTCGTCCCCGCGTGGGCCAGCTGTGTGAAGCCCTTGCCAAGGCACACACCCCTGAGCAGTTCCTCATTGAATGAGCCTGCCCTGCGCCAGTACCTTCCCCTCCATCCTGCTTCCTCTTGTGGTGCCCGCCGCGTGTGGTCCCATCCGCGCGGGCCCCTTTGCCCGATCCCGGAGCCAAACTGATGTTCAACACCCTCGGTCTCCCCGCCCCGCTGGTACAAGCGGTGCGTGCGGCTGGCCTGAATGAACCCAAGCCCATCCAAGCCCGTGCCATCCCGGTCATCCTCCAGGGCAACGACCTCATTGGCAATGCCCCGAGCGGTTCGGGCAAGACCGCCGCATTCCTGCTTCCGGGCTTCGCCCGCCTGCTGGACGGACCGCAGAAGCTGCGCGCGCTGGTGCTCACGCCCACGCGCGAACACGCCGTGCAGGTCGAGGCGCACGCCCGCGACTTCGCGCGCTTCACCGAACTGCGCATCGGGCTCGCCCATAACGCTGCGCCCGTCGCGGTGCAGGAGCGCGTCCTGCGCGACCCTGGCGTCGATGTGCTCATCGCCACGGTGGATCGCCTGTTGGAGTTGCATGGCCGGAAAGCCCTGGCGTTCGACGATGTCGAGATCCTGGTGCTGGACGAAGCCGACCGCATGGTCGATATGGGACAGGCGGGCGAGATCCGCAAGCTGCTCAAGCTCCTCCCCGAGACACGGCAGACGCTGCTGTTCAGCGCCACCATGCCCGCCGAGCTCAACCGCCTCGCCAAGGAAGCGCTGATCGAGCCGGTGCGCGTCGATTTGACCACGCCGGCGCCTGCAACGGGCATCACGCACGCGATCTACCCGGTGCCCAAGCACCTCAAGATCGAACTGCTCGACCGTCTGCTCAGCCGATCGGGTGAAGTGCGCAGCACGATCGTGTTCACGCGCCAGCGCGAGGGTGCCGATCGACTTGCGCGCCAGTTGGAGCGCCGACGCTATGTGGCCGCCACGCTGCACGATCACAAGAGCCAGACCGAACGCGAGCGCGCGATGGAGGACTTGAAGCGTAGCCGCCTGCAGATCGTCGTCACCACCGACCTCGCCGCGCGAGGCCTCGAGCTGGCCGGCGTGTCCCATGTCGTGAACTTCGATGTGCCACCCTCGCCCGAGGATTATGTGCACCGGATCGGCCGCGCGGGTCGTCCGGATGCGCAGGGCGATGCGTTCACCCTCATGGCGCCTGACGAGCAACGCCACCTCGCCGCCATCGAGCGATTCGTCGGCCGCGCCATCCCGCGCGTGCTGTTGCCTGATTTCGACTACGGGCTCAAAGCGAACCAGCTCAACCAGACAGCGATCTACGACGATGAGCGTGTCCGGGCGGCTCGGCGCGCTTCGGCGCTCAAGACCCCGACCTCTGCGACCGGACGGGCCGCTGGTTCCGCCTCCGGCAAGCCCCAACCGGCTGGACGCACGCGCACGCTGGCCGCGGCGATGGCGCGCACCAAGCCCGTCGTGAGCAAGAACTTCTCGGTGGCAGCCAAGCTCAAGCCGCGGACGGTGGTGATCAAGCCGATCGCAGGCAAGCCCGTGGCCCGGCTACTCCCTCCTCCCAAGCCGGTGCTGCCGCCAAAACCATGGGGCAAGGTGAAGGCCGCAGTGAAACCCATGCCAAAGCCACGCCCTAAGAAGTGAGTCCGCGGTCCAGCTGACGCAATCGATCGCACACCCACGCGTACGCGGCCTTCGCGCCCTCGCCATCGGCGGGCGCAAGTGTCAATAGGTCGGGGCCACCTCCGCCCTTGCCGCGCGAAAGGGTGAGGAGTTCCGGCAGCATTGCCTTGAGATCCCGCGGCGAACCTTTCGTGCGCCCGACGACCAGCGACGGCAATGGCGACGCCGCGCCGCACGCCACCCATGGTGCGCCGGCCTCGAGACACTGCACCGCGAACATCCGCACATCCTCGCGAGCGCGTTCGCTCCACCACGCGCTCACCCCGAGCGGCATGGCAGATCGGGCGGCGCGGGCTTCCTCGGCGATCAGGCGGGTGCCCATGTCGGCGACGCGCTTGCGCAATGCTTCGCGTTCTTCCACCGCGCGCTCCAGATGAGCGATCAGGTCACGATCGCTGCTGCTGCGGCGTCTGGCAGCTTCGAGCATGGCCTCGACGCGCCACGCGTGATCTGCCACGGCGCGAGCGCCGCACAGGAATGCCAGGCGGACATTGCCGCGCACTTTCTCCCAACCGATCACCTTGACCACGCCGACTTCGCCTGTTCGGTGGGCATGCGTCCCACCACAGGCCGAGAAGTCCCAGTCGGGCACTTCGACCACGCGGATGCGTCCCGAGACCTTTGGGGCCCGTCGAAGTGGAAACCGGCCGATGCCCTGAGCGTCAGTCCAATGCAGCCGTAGTTCGCGGTTCTCCCAGAGCACGCGGTGAAGGGCCTGCTCCACTCGCTCGATCAGACGCCAGTCCATGGTGTCCAACCCCACTTCAATGACACAACGCTCCTCGCCGAGCGAGGACGACAGCGTCGGCGCCTGCAGGACATGCTCGAGCGCCGCCGAGAGGATGTGCTGCCCGGTATGCTGCTGCATATGGTCGAAGCGCCGTGCCCAATCGATCTCGCAAGCCACCTCGGCGCCCTGCGGCAGCGTGTCGACGACATGCCAGATCCGGCCCGAGTCCTCGACCTGCACATCCAGCACCTGCGAGCCCCCGATCCGGCCGCGGTCGGCCAACTGGCCACCGCTCTCGGGGTAGAACCAGGTTTCCTCGAGCTCCACCGCGGCCCGGCCGCCATGTTCGCCCAGCGCTGCCACGCGCCCCGTGAATGTGCGGGTATCGCCCTCATCGTAGTACCGCCGGATCGAGGCCATCGTTGTCCCCTCACGCCCCGCCGCGGAGCGCGCCGTACCGTTTGAGCATGCGCCACATGGTCGTACGCGAGATTCCGAGGCGCTTCGCGGCCGCCGTCGCGTTGCCACCGTGGCGCGCGAGCACACGCAGCACATGTTCGCGCGTGACTTCGTCGAGCGAGCGTTCATCGCTGGCGTCAGGAGTCGCGGGTGCCGGGCCATCGGGGCTCGTGGACATGGGCTGCGCGATACCCGCGCCAAGCAAGCGGGGCGAGCGGATCGAGCTCGGCAACTCCGCAGCGGTGAGGACATCGCTCTCGCTGACCGCCACCGCATGCTCGATGTCATTCTCCAACTCACGCACATTGCCCGGGTAGTCGTAGCGCTCCAGCAGCATCATGGCCTCGGACGCGAAACGCGGTACCGCGCGGCCCAGTCGTTTGGCCGCTCGGTCGAGGAAGTAGGACGCGAGCAGCCCGATATCCTCCTTGCGCTCGCGTAGCGGCGGCATCTCGAGCTGGACGACATTCAACCGGTAGTACAGGTCCGCACGGAAGCGCCCTTCGCTCACCATCTGCTGCAGGTCCCGATGGGTCGCCGCCACGATGCGCACATCGACGAGTCGCGGAGTGTTCTCGCCCACGCGGCGCACCTCGTTGTTCTCGAGCGTGCGCAGCAGCTTCACCTGTGTCGCCAGCGGCATGTCCCCGATCTCATCCAGGAACAGCGTGCCGCGGTCGGCCTCCTCGACGAGCCCGGGCCGGTCGCTGCTCGCGCCCGTGAATGCGCCCTTGGCATAGCCGAACAGCTCGCTCTCGATGAGCGACTCGGGCAGCGCGCCCACATTGACCGGGACGAATGGACCGCGCGTGCGCTTCGAGAGCACATGCAGCGAGCGAGCGACCAGCTCCTTGCCCGTGCCGCTCTCCCCC
>JANLOU010000283.1:0-6397 GCA_031366735.1 Candidatus Eiseniibacteriota bacterium | reverse complement strand
CGATGTACCTGTACTGCGTGCACGAGCTGCACATGTCCGAGGACTCCGCGCTCAAGCGCATCCAGGCGGCACGCGCAGCGCGGAAGTTCCCTGGCATCTTCGCCGCGGTGGCCGAGGGGCGGCTGCACCTGAGCGCGGTGGGCATGCTGGCGCCGCATTTGACGAGCGAGACCGCGGATGGGCTGCTGGCGGCCGCCGAGCACAGGACGAAGGCGGAGATCGCTCTGCTGCTCGCGGCGCGCTTCCCGCGTCCCGATGTGCCGACGACGGTGCAGGCCGTCGCGAAGGACCCACTGGCGCCGGAGCCCGTTGACGCACTCGCTATGCGACCTGCCCCGGGGCAGGTTGAATCGGCGCCATCGCCCCGCCCGACAGTCGCTCCTTTGTCACCCGGGCGGTTCGATGTGCGCTTCACGCTCGATCAGTCGGCGCACGACTTGCTGCGCTACGCGCAGGCACTGCTCGGGCACGCGGTGCCTTCCGGCGACATCGCCGAGGTGGTCAAGCGTGGGCTTGCGACGCTGGTCGAGCAACTCGAGAAGCGCGTGTTCGCGGCCAGCGCGAGGCCGCGCTCGCAGCGCAGCGCCGCGAAGGGGCGCCATGTGCCGGCAGAAGTGCGGCGCACGGTGTAGCGGCGCGACGGTGGCCGTTGCACCTTCACAAGTGCAGCAGGCCAGCGCTGCCCGGCATGCACGCGACTGGAGTTCGACCATGTTCAGTCCGTGGCAGGCGGCGGCGCGACGACGACCGAGAACCTGCGGCTGCGCTGCCGCGCGCACAACCAGTACACGGCAGAACGCGAGTTCGGCGCGGGGTTCATGGAAGGTAAGCGCCGAGAGTCACGGGGCAGGACGGCGGCGCGCAGGGCGTCGCGCGCGCGGACCGGAACGCATATCGAACCTGCCCCGGCGCATATTGATCAGCGCGCGCGCCGCGACGAGGAGATCCCGTGGCTGCGGCGACTCGGGCTCCGCGTGGACGACGCGAAGCGGGGCGCGGCGATGTGCGACGATGTGCGACGGCATGCCCGACGCATCGCTCGAGGATCGCGTGCGGTTCGCGCTGTCGGGGCTTGCGCGGGAGCGGTTCCGTGGGGCCATTCCCTTGGCGAGCGCTACAGGGTGATGCGAATGCGCCGAAAAGCGTCCAACCCGTGGGTCCCGATTTGCCCATCCGGTTCGCGCTGGGTGGTGCGGTTGTGGATAATCCCGCCGGTGCCCCGCGCCGCTCCCGAACCGGAGGTTCTCCCATGAAGATGACCCGTCGCGAAGCCCTCAAGACCCTGGCCCTCGGCGCCGGTGCGGCGTTGCTGCCGCGTGTGGCGTTCGCGGATGGTATGGCCGCACCCGTGGCCACGCCGCCCGCTGCTGCGGCCACGCCCGCGCCCATTGGTCCGTTCACGCTGCCGCCGTTGGGCTACGCGTTCGACGCGCTCGAGCCACACCTCGACGCGCAGACCATGCAGATCCATCACGACAAGCATCACGCGGCCTATGTCGCGAATCTCAACAAGGCGGTGGCGGGCAAGGGCGAGCTGGCGACCTGGAGCGTGGAGCACCTGCTCACGCAACTGGATTCAGTGCCGGCCGAGATCCGCACCGCGGTCCGCAATCACGGCGGCGGGCACGCGAACCACTCTCTGTTGTGGACCAGTCTCAAACACAATGGCGCGCAGGCGCCGATCGGCGAGTTGGCCAAGGGGATCGACGCCACCTTCGGGTCGTTCGCGGCGTTCTCGGACAAATGGACCGCGGCGGCCATGAGCGTGTTCGGTAGTGGCTGGGCGTGGCTGACGCTGGATGCCAAGGGCGCGCTCGCAATCGAGACTTCGCCGAATCAGGATTCGCCCCTCACGGCCGGCCGCCGGCCGATCGTGGGTATCGATGTGTGGGAGCACGCCTACTATCTCAAGTTCCAGAATCGTCGCGCCGAGTATGTCGCAGCATTCTCCAAGGTGATGGACTGGGATGTGATCTCGGCCCGGTACCGCGACGCGAAGAAGGGATGATCCACGGGCGGTGCGCCGGCGCGTGGTTCGTGAGCGCAACGCTATCGTGGGTCGCGCTCATGCTCTTTGCGCCAGCAGCGCGCGCGCAGGCCTGGGCACGACTGGATGTGCCCGATAGCACGCGCGTCGCCACCCTCGCGTCGTTGGGCAATGGCTATGAGGCGGCGTGGAACGCGCTGCTGGTCGCAGCGCTGCGCCATGGCCCTACGGGCGATGGCGCGCCGCTCTGGAAGTTGGCGCGTGCCACCGCGGCGAGCGAGCAAGCCGCTCGCGGAACGCACATCGCACCCGATGCGCTGGCACTGGCGGGCCGGTGGAATGCCGCCGAGCGTCGCCTTCGCGTTGCCGCCGCTGAAGTCGAATCGCTCGCGGTTGTGGCGCAGAACGCTCGCGAGTTCGCCACGGCGGACACGCTGTTCGCGCAAGCCTTCGCGAACTACCAGAGGCTGCGCGAAGCGCGTCGCTCGGCATGGGTGTTGGGCAGCCGCGGTGTGGTGGCGTTCCTTGCGGGGCGTTACGAGGACGCGGAGCGTCATTACCAGCGCGCACTCGCGGCGCGCCGTGCGTTGGGAGACGAGCGCATGCTCGGCGCCACGCTGAATGCGCTGGGTTCGACGAACATCCAACTGGAGCGGTACCCGGCCGCCCGGCCCTTCCTGCTGGAGGCGCGCGCGGTGCGCACACGCACGCGTGAGCAGGCCGCGCTGGGGGCGACGCTGAATGGGCTGGGTGTGGTGTTCCGCGAAACCGGCGAGCCGGACTCTGCGCGTGCCGCGTTCGAATCCGGCCTGCTGCTGACGAGTGGCGCGGGCGATAGCGCGCGCGCGGGCGAGGTGATGCTCAATCTGGCGAAGCAACTGGAGTCGCAAGGGTTTCTGGCGCGCGCAGAGGCGCTGGACCTGCGCGCGCTCGCGATCTTCGTGGGCAATGGCGATCCGCGTCTCGAGACCACCGCGCGCCTGGCGCTGGCCAGCGTACGCACAGCCATGGGTCGCTATGCCGAAGCTGCGGACGACGCGCGCGCCGGGCTCGATGCGGCCCGGGCGGCGCGGCAACCCGTGGGCGTGTGCGAAGCGCTCTTCCACGAAGCCCGCGTCCGACTCATGTCCCAGGATCCGGTCCGGGCGCGTGCGCCGCTCGCTGCCGCGCTGGCGCTGGCCGACTCGCTCGGGGATCCCGCGCTTCAGGCACTCGTCGGATCATTGCGGCCACTGGCGGCGCGTCAGGAGGGCGACACCAGCAGCGCGAGGGCGTTGGGTGAGGCAATGTATGCCGCCGCGGTGCGAACCGGCCAGCCCGAGTTGGCGTGGTCGGCGGCTTCGTTGTTGGGCTCACTCGCATTCGACGCGGGCGATTTTGCGGCTTCCGATTCGGCGTTCACGCGCGCGTTGCGTGCAGCCAAGGGGCTGGGGCAGGCGCGTGAGGCGCTGTCGCTCTGCAGTCTGGGGGGCCTCTGGAGTCGCATGGATCGCCTGCCGCAGGCGCGCGAGGCGTTGGAGCAAGCCGAGCGCACGGCGCGCATGGCGCAAGCGCCCGAGTTGCAGTGGATCGCGCGCCTGGGACTGGGTGATGTGGCCGAACGCTCGGGCGATCTCGAAGCTGCGCTCGCCTCGTACCGCGAAGTCGCTGCGCGGCTCGACACGCTGCGTGTGCGACAGGGCGATGAACGCGCTTCGTTATCGGTCTTCGGGCGCGGCGCGTTCGCCTACGAGGCGCTGGTGCACTTGTTGGGCAAGCTCGAGGCGACGCAGCCGGGTCGCGGCCGGGCAGCCGAGGCATTCGATTGGGCCGAGCGCGCGCGGGCGCGGGCGTTGCTCGATCTGTTGGCGCGAACGGGCTCGAGTCAGGCGCCGGCGCGGCCATTGACGCTTGCCGAGGTTCAAGCGCGGCTGCCCGATGCGCACACGGCGGTGCTGGCGTACAGCCTGGGTGACTCCAGCTCGTCCTTGTGGGTGGTGCGGCGTGATCGCTGGCAGCGCCTGACCCTTCCCACGCGCGCGCGGTTGCGCACGCGGGTGGAGTCGCTGCGACGCCTATGGGCCCAGCCCGACCCGAGCGGATCCGATCGCGCACGCGCCGCCAGGCTCGGCGCGGAGTTATCGGCGCAGATCCTCGATCCCGCCGCACCGCTGCTGGCCGGAGTGCAACAACTGGTGATCCTGCCGGATGGCATGTTGTGGACGCTGCCGTTCGAGGCACTGCCGTTCGCGGGAGCGCGCGGTCCGCTCGCAACGCGCTTCGAGGTGTCGTACCTGCCGTCGTCCGCCCTGCTGGGTGTGCCGAGCGCTGCCCGCGCAACGCAGAGCGTGGCGCTGGGCGATGTTCGCTACGGGGATGCCCCGGTCGCCGCGGGTTTGCCGCTCGCAGCGCTGCCCGGCACGGCTGGCGAGGTCGAGTTGCTCGCAGCGCTGTCCGACAAAGGTTCGCTCACCCGCTTGACCGGAGCGGGCGCCGATCGCGCCGCGTTGATGGCGGCAACGCACGCGAAGTTGCGCGTCCTGCATCTGGCCACGCATGGCGACGCGGTGGTGGCCGAGCCCGAGCGCTCAGGCCTGTGGCTTGCGGCGGATTCGAGCGGTGCGCCCACGCGGCTGGAGGCACGCGACATCCTCGCGCAGCCGGTGTCGGCTGAACTCGTCACGCTGTCCGCCTGTGGCAGCGGCCTGGGTCAACTCGTGCGGGGCGAAGGGGTATTGGGACTGACGCGGGCGTTCCTCGCCGCGGGTTCCGGCAGCGTTGTGGTGAGCCTTTGGAATGTGAGCGATACCTCGACCGAGCGCTTGATGCATGAGTTCTATGCCGAGTTATTGCGCAAGCACCACTCGCGCACCGCATCGCTTCGCGCGGCCAAGCGCGCGCTGCTCTCCGACCCGGCGACCGCGTGGCCGTTCCACTGGGCGTCGTTCGTGTTGGTGGGGGACGCCGGAACGCTCTGAGCCGGTGCGGGATGCGTCGCGTCCCACCCGCGCTGGTGTGGCCATCGCACGCGCTGGTCGATGCCCTTCCCCGACTTGCCTGACGAGCGCTTAACTTCCGCGGCATTGTCGTCGTGTCTGCCATACGCGCCGACCCATCGCCCCGTTCGGGGCAGCGCGTACGGTCCCATCCGCAGAAGGAGTCCCGTGATGTCCCCTGCTTCGCGACCTCGCCTTCGCCCGCCCCTCGGTCTCGCCCGCGCGGCACTCTCCACACTCGTGTTGGCGATGTTCGTCGTCGCCTCGAGCGCGCACGCGGCCACCCCGCGCGTACACGCCATCACCAACGCTCGCATCGTCACCGCGCCAGGACAGGTGATCGAGCACGGGACCGTGGTGATGCGCGATGGCATCATCGTGGCCGTCGGCGCGAACATCGCGGTGCCCGCCGATGCGCGGATCTGGAAGGGCGACAGCCTCACGATCTACGCGGGGCTCATTGATGCGTTCGTGCTGCCGGCCGAAGTGGGCGGTGCGGGCGGTGCAAGTCGCGGCGCGGGGCGACGCCCCGGCGTGACGGAACCCACCGAACCCTCGCGAGGCGCTGCTGCCGCACTGGGCGTGGTGCGTTCGGAATACCGAGTGATCGAGAACGCATCGCTTTCCGCCGACCAACTCTCGAGTCTGCGTGGCGCGGGCTTCACCGCGGCGCAACTGGCGCCGCGCCAGGGCATCCTGCGCGGCACGAGCGCGGTGGTGGGTCTGGGCGATGGGCCGCTCAACGGCAACACCTACAAGCCCGACGGGGCGCAGGTGATCGCGCTCGAGCCGCAGGTGAATGGTTACCCGGGATCGCTCATGGGCGCGATCGCCGTGATCCGCCAGAGCTTGATCGATGCCAAGTGGTACCGCGATGTGAATGTGGCCTACGCCAAGGCGCCCTCGGCGGAGCGTCCCGAGACCAATCTCTCGTGGGCTGCATTGCAACCGGTCATCGCCGGACAGCAGAGCGCATTGTTCGTGGCCGACGAGATGCTCGAAGTCCTGCGGGCCGCAGCGATCGCAAAGGAAGCGGGAGTCACGGCGCAGATCGTGGGGAATGGCGATGAGTACAAACGGGTCAAGGCCATTGCGGCGGCGGGAATTCCGTTGATCGTGCCGGTCAACTTCCTCGAGGCGCCGGATGTCTCGAACGAGGACAACGCCCTCGAAGTGACCACCGAGGAACTGCGGCAGTGGCAGGAGGCGCCGGGTAATCCCGCGGCGCTCCGCCGGGCGGGCGCCACATTCGCGCTGAGCGCGAACGGGCTCAAGGATGTGAAGGCGTTCCGCGGCAGTGTCGGCAAAGCTATCGCACGCGGACTGTCGGAATCGGAGGCGCTGGCCGCGGTCACCACCACGCCGGCCCGGTTGTTGGGTCTGTCCGATCGCCTGGGCACACTCGCTCCCGGCAAGGTGGCCAATCTCACCATCA
>JANLOU010000267.1:0-4280 GCA_031366735.1 Candidatus Eiseniibacteriota bacterium | reverse complement strand
GGCGCGCGCGTGGTGCTGGTGTCGCATCTTGGGCGGCCCAAGGGCGGTCCCGAGCCCAAGTACTCCCTGCGGCCCGTCCAGGTGCGGTTGGAGCGGTTGCTGCGTCAGCCGGTGATGTGGGCCGACGACTGCGTGGGCCCGGCCGCCGAGCGGGCAGCCGCTGCGTTGAAGGATGGCCAGGTGCTGCTGCTCGAGAACCTACGCTTCCATCCCGAAGAAGAGCAGAACGATGCCGCATTCGCAGCGTCGCTCGCCAAGCTGGGGGATTGTTATGTGAACGACGCGTTCGGCACCGCGCATCGCGCGCACGCCAGCACCGAGGGCGTCACGCATCACATGCGGCCCTGTGTGGCAGGCTTCCTGATGCAGAAGGAACTCGAGTATCTGGGTAAGGCGCTCGATCAACCCGTGCGCCCGTTCGTCGCGGTGCTGGGAGGCTCGAAGATCTCGGGCAAGATCGATGTGATCACCGCGCTGCTGCAGAAGGTGGACCGACTGTTGATCGGCGGCGCGATGATGTTCACATTCTTGAAGGCGCAGGGAAATCCCACGGGCAAGTCATTGGTGGAAGACGACCGCATCGAGATGGCCAAGCAGGTGCTGGCGGACGCGAAGGCCAAGGGCGTGGAGCTGGTGCTGCCCGTGGACTGCATCGCCTCGAGCGCGCCAGACGGCAGCGCCCCGGGAGTGCCCAAGCGGGTGGAGCAGTTGGGCGCCGACGAGATGGGCGTGGACATCGGCCCCGAATCGCTCAAGCAGTTCGCCGCACGATTGGCCGATGCGCGCACGGTGGTATGGAACGGCCCCATGGGCATCTTCGAGGTGCCCGCGTTCGCGGCGGGTACGATGGGCGTGGCCAAGGCAATCGCCGCGCTCAAGCCACAGGGCGCCGTGACCGTGGTGGGAGGTGGCGATTCCGTGGCCGCTGTGCAGGAGAGCGGCATGGCGGAGCAGTTCTCGCATCTCTCGACCGGGGGCGGCGCGTCGCTGGAGTTCCTCGAGGGCAAGGTGCTGCCCGGAGTCGCGGCGCTTGACGATGAGGAGTGCTGAGTGGGCGAGCCCATCGCGCGCCGGCCGCGTTTCGTCGCCGGCAACTGGAAGATGCACAAGACACCTGCCGAGGGCGCTGCCTTGGCGCGCGAATGCGTGGCACTGTTTGCGGCCGACCCCGCGGCGAAGGTCGTGCGGGTGGCGATCTGCCCAAGCGCGGTGGCGCTCGATGCGGTGGGCGCTGCGCTGAAGGGCTCGGGAGTTCACCTGGGTGCACAGACCATGCACGACGCCACGCATGGCGCGTTCACGGGCGAAGTCTCGGGCAGCATGTTGGCCGCAGTGGGCTGCGAGTTCGTGGTCGTGGGGCACAGTGAGCGCCGCCAGATCTTTGGCGAGTCCGACGACATCGTGGCGAGGAAGCTCCGCGCGGCGCTGCGCGATGGGCTGACGCCGATCGTGTGCGTGGGCGAGACTCTTGCCGAGCGCGAGGCAGGACAGACGACGGAAGTCCTCGTGCGTCAAGTGCGTGCCGCCTATGACGAACTCGATGCGGCGACCGCGCAGCAGACCGTTGTGGCGTACGAGCCCGTGTGGGCGATCGGCACCGGCAAGGTGGCAACGCCGGAACAAGCCCGCGACGCGCATCGTGTCATTCGCACCACGCTCGACCAGGTGGTGGGCGCAGGGGTGGGAGGCTCGCTCTGCATCCAATACGGCGGCAGCGTGAATGCTGCCAACGCCGCCACGCTCTTTGCCGAAGCGGATATCGACGGCGCGTTGGTGGGCGGGGCGGCGCTGGAAGCGGCGTCGTTCTGGAAGATCGTGGCGGCAGCGGCGCTGCCGTGATCAGTCTCGGAGCGTGCAACCCGCCGTTCGGGTGTATGCTTACGCCTGAGGAAAAGTCCGACCGGGCTATTCTCACCGATCGAGGCATCCAGCCCTGGGCCGAATGGAACGATTCTTACCAGGTCTCGCGATCAGTCTAGGATTCTGTTGTGGCGTTGCGTCGTTCGCACACGCGGATTGGCCCACGAATCCCAGCGAGAACCTCCCCATCTGCCAAGCCGCTGGCAACCAACTTTCCCCCAGGATCGTGACGGACGGTAGCGGCGGCTCGCTCATCGCCTGGGTTGACGCGCGGGGTGGGCCTGCGGATGTCTATGTGCAGCGGGTTTCAGCGTTCGGGCTCACGGTTTGGACGACCAATGGTGTGGCAGTGTGCACGGCTACCGGAGACCAGTTCAATCTTGCATTGATTCCTGACGGGTCGGGTGGAGCGATCGTGGCCTGGCAGGACCAACGAAGCGGTGAGTACGACATCTACGCTCAGCACATCCTCGCAACGGGTGTGATGGATTCGGCTTGGCCGGTCAATGGGACGATGCTCTGCGGGGCGGTCGACATTCAAACCCTGCCTTATGCGGTCCCTGATGGCGCGGGTGGCGCAATCGTGGTGTGGCGGGACCAACGCGCAGGTACCTCCGACATCTACGCCCAACATGTGCTCCCCAACGGAGCCGTCGACCCCGCTTGGCCCATGGATGGTCGCGCCTTGTGCGGCGCCATCGGAAATCAAGAGTCGCCAAAGGTCCTGACGGATGGGATGGGAGGGGCCGTCGCGGTCTGGCACGATTTCCGGGCGGACACGACGTCCGATGTCTACGCCATGCGGGTCCGTGGCTCCGGCGCCCTTGATCCCGCTTGGCCTGTGGACGGTCGAGCAATCTGTCTCGCGAATGGCAATCAACAAAATCCTGCTTTGGTCGCGGATGGTGCGGGCGGTGTCTTCTTGGCGTGGCAGGATGCTCGCGGCGGCTCGACCTTCGACATCTACGCGCATCGCCTTTCACTTGGCGGAATACTCGATCCGCTCTGGCCGACGGACGGTCGCTTGCTCTGCGGAGCAACGAACTCGCAGGTCTTTCCGACCATGAGCGCAGGCGATGCCGACGGCACGATCGTCGCGTGGGGTGATGATCGAGTGAGTTCGCTCTCCTCGGACGTCTACGCCACGCGAGTGTCGCGCGGCGGAGTCGTCGACCCCGCCTGGCCAGCCGACGGCCGGGCCATCTGTACCGCGAGCGGACGCCAGTTCAATATCTCGATTGTGGGCGACGGATACGGGGGCGCCATCATCGGGTGGGATGACGCTCGAACGGGCGCGGGGACGAATGACATCTATGCCCACCATGTCAGTGGCAGTGGGGTGCTCGATCCGGCGTGGCCCGTCACCGGCAGACCCGTCAGCCAAGTGGCACGCAACCAGAACGCCAACCGGATGATCGCCGATGGTTCCGGTGGGGTGATCTTGACCTGGTCGGATTCGCGCCCAGGTCCACACAACGATGTCTACGCGCAGCGGGTGCAAGCGAATGGGCAGTTGGGAGGAGTGGTGGTCGCTGTCGAACCATCCCTCGAACCCGTGCACAAGTTAGCGTTGAGCTGCGCGAATCCCACCACAGGACCTGGACTCGTCGTACGATTCACGCTCGTGACCGATGAGACCGCCGCGCTCGACTTGATGGACACATCGGGTCGACGCCTGGGCTCGATGGAAGTGAGCGGGGCCGGGAGCGGAGGTCGAACGGTGGACCTCGGCCGCGGGCAACGACTCTCGCCGGGTGTCTATCTGGTTCGCCTCCGGCAGGGGGGGCTATCGCGTACCACCCGCGTCGTGGTCTGCCGCTGAGGGGTATTCGCCAAGTCATCCTGGCCCGCGTTGCGCGCGGCGCTTTGACGGGCAGCCCGGGAATCCGGTAGATTCTCGGGCCGCTTCGCTGCTCGGGCATCCGCCCGGGGGGCATCGACTCCGTGGACTTTCCGAGGTAGGCATGTACACGCTGCTCCTGGTGTTGCATCTGATCGTCTGTATCTGTCTGGTGGCCGTGGTCCTCGTGCAGTCCGGCAAGGGCGGCGGGCTCGCCGGCGGTGCGTTCGGCGGAGCCACCCAGACCGTATTCGGTGGCCGGGGCGCGACCGACTTCATCACGCGCGCGACCATCGGGCTGGGCATCGTGTTCTTCGTCACCTCGCTCAGTCTCGCGCTCATGACCTCCAAGGGGGCAGTCGGCAACACGCGCAGCGTGCTTCAGGAGGCCGCGCGCAAGGCTGGCTCGCAGCAGCAGGTGCCTGGTCCGGGCCCGGTTGCTCCCCAGCAGGCTGCGCCGTCTGGCAGCGCGACACCCGCGCCGGGTGCCGCGACCGACAGCGGTAAGTAGCAACTCGCTTCACGCAATAAACCCTCGTTCCAATGGACTTGTGCCCGGGTGGTGGAATGGTAGACACGC
>JANLOU010000237.1:0-2066 GCA_031366735.1 Candidatus Eiseniibacteriota bacterium | reverse complement strand
CGCTGGTCGCGGTCGCACTGTTGGCGACCAATGCGCAGATCCTGCGCTACGGTTACGCGGTCACCACCGATGCGTTGGCGTTGGCGTTGCAGGCCGCAGCGCTGTGCGTGTTGCTCACGCGTGTGGGCTCGCGCGCGATGTTCGCAGCCGGGGTGCTCGCGGGACTGGCGTTCCTCACCCGTTACACCCACGGCGTACTGCTGGTGGTGGGGCCGGTCGCGATCCTTGCGGGCTGGACTGCAACGCCGCGCGAGCAGCGCACGCGCGCGGCCTTGCGGTATGTCGCGGGCTTCCTCGTGCTGGTGGCGCCGTGGGTCACTTATTCGCTGGCCCGCGGCGGCGGCGCGGGGATCCAACTGCACCACAACCTCGCCTACGATGTCTTCGCGCGTGCCAAGGGGATTCCCTGGGACACCTACCAGCGCGAGATGCAATCGCAGTTCCCCACGCCCTGGTCGGTGTTCGCACGCAGCCCAAGCGCGGTGACCTCGCGCCTGATCTTCAACCTCTGGGACCACCTGCAACTCGACGCGCATAAGACCACGGGGCTGGCGATGGCGATTTCCGCCGGGCTGGGGCTACTGCTCGGGTGGCGTGACGGCACGCTGCGTCGGCTCGCGCCGGTGCTCTTCGCCTGCGGGCTCACATTCGTGGCGCTGGTGCCGGCGTTCCATTCCGAGCGCTACGCCATGGCGGTGCTGCCGGCATGGGCGGCGCTCGCTGGCGCCGCGTTCGCATCGCAGATGCCGCAACGCGGATTGCTCCCGTGGTTGCGCGGCTCGCTCGCGCTGGTGCCGATCGTGCTTGGCGCCATGGCGAGCGTACGCGTCCAACAACGCGCTCTGACGCAACTGCCCGTGGAAGTCCTGAGCGCCGCGCAGGCCGTGCAGCCGTACATCAAACCCGGCGAGTCTGTGCTCGCACGCAAGCCCCACTTCGCCTATCACGCGGGCCTCGAACCACTGGCGTTCCCGTTCGTCGACACGCTGGGGGAGCTGGCGGACTACGCGCGCGCACATGGCGTGCGTTGGCTGTACTTCTCGTGGCCCGAAGCCGAGATGCGTCCGAGCTTTCGATACCTGCTCGACACCACCTCGGCGGTGCCGGGGCTCACGGTGCGAGCCGTCACGACGCACAATCCGGCGGTGGTCTACGAGATCGGAGCAGGCTTCGGCGCCGAGCCCGCCTGGGCCGGCAACGACACGCTGCGAGCGGTGCACGAGGCTCGCGCCACTGCGTCGATCGACACCCGGGATGTGAAGTCGCGCGTCCTGCTGGCGCTGTATGCGCGTCAACACCAACGCTGGAGCGAGGCGCAGCCATGGCTCGAGCAAGCGGCGGCGGCGAGCCCGAACGATCCCTTCGTGTTGGGATTGCTGGCGGAGAACTTCACCCAACTGGGCGAATACGCCGCCTCGGAAGTCCTCTGGCAGAAAGTGGAATCGCTCACTCCGAATGACCCCAATGTTGCCCTGTGGCGCGGCGGGAACGCCCTGTCGGATGATCGCCCGCAGGTGGCCGCGCGGCTGTGGAGGCCTGTGGTGTCCGTATGCGAGGACCCTGTTACATTGCGACGCATGCTCGAACTTTTCGCTCAGGCCGATGACGCCGCCGCGCTCGCCGAGGTGCGCGCCCGGATGGCCGCCTTGCGGGTGAAGCCATGACGCGGCGATTCGCGGCGGTCGCGCTGGCTCTCGTGCTCAGCGCCTGCGCCAAGCACGGAGTGCAGGTGCCCAAGGCTCCGGGGGTCGCGCCGCAGGCCCCGGCCGCCGACTCGATCACTTCGGCGCTGTGGCGCATGGACGAGAGCGGAACCACCCGCGTGAGCGACGCTGGCCCGTTCCGCTTGACCGGGACCGCGGGCATCGACACGCGCACCGACTTCGGACGATTCCGCTCCTCGCGACTGTTCACCCGCAGTCCCAACTCGTTCGTCCATGTGCCCTACAACCCGGCGCTTGAGTCCACGCGTGGCCTGACGGTCGAGGCCTGGGTGAATCTCACCGAGTATGGGCTGTTCGAGCTCATGCCGATCGTCGAGCGCTGGAGCCCGGTGCCCAACGAAC
>JANLOU010000160.1:0-9207 GCA_031366735.1 Candidatus Eiseniibacteriota bacterium | reverse complement strand
AGGAGGATCCGGCGGAGGTAGGCAAGGAACGCCCCCTCATGCCGGTACTCGAAGTGCTCCAGATGCTTCAATGCTCCGAGCAACGAAACCTGAACAAGATCATCGGTGTCGGCCAACCCGCGGGCGGAGCTGGGGAGTCGGCCATGGGCCCAAGCGCGCAGCGCAGGGAGGTAGCGCGCCAGCAGGGTGTCGCGGGCGGACTCGTCCCCCGCGCGCAGGCGCTCCAGCAATGTAAGGGTGCTGTCGAGAGGCGGCGGTTCCATCATCGTCGCGGGTTCCCACAGTGCGGGAAGGGAGTGCCAGTCGCCGCACTATGGCACAGGGTCGCTGGGGTCGGGGATGCCGTGCCCACCCCGCGCGCAAAAATGTTGTTCGCATCCCGCCGGTCGCGGCATTGAGGGGATGACAGGCGCCCCGTCCGCCAACGGATAGGTGTGACGCGCACCCCGGCGTGTACTTCGCGCGGGGGGTGACGGCCGTCGGGTCGGTCACACAGAAGGTGGTACGAGTGCAGTCGTCCGCAGGGCCCAGTCGCTGTATTCGTCGCAGCCCGATCCTCAATCGACTTGGAGGCACCATGCGAGTCCCGACCCGCAATCACCGCTATCCGATCACACCAGCCTCGGCTGGCATCATCGGATGGACAGCGCTCGTGCTCGCGGTGCTCATCCTGGTCGTGGGCGGCGGATTCGCGACCCTCGCGCGCGCCCAGGACAAGCCCGCGTCGGTCATGACCGTGCTCCCGGCGGTGACGCTCGGTACCAAGCAGTTGGCCGACATCGCAGCGAAGGGTGTTCCGAGCCGACCCGTGATGGCCCCCATCCCGCCGACCGCGACTACCTGGAACCTGCAAGCCGCGCGCTCTTCCACCGGGTTGGAGCACTTCGCGACAGGAGAGATGATGGCCAGGCAGCGGCACCTTCCTGCGATCTCCGAGGCGCTGGGGCGGATTCCGCGCGAGCGCTGGATCCGCGAGGCACTGGGCAAGCGCCCGGATGTCGCGGTCATCGACGGACGTCTCGTGCCAGTTGTACCAGCAGGGGCGCCACGATGAACAAGTACTTCCGCATGGGAGTCCTGATCGGAGCCCTTGTCCTCCCGACGATTGCACGAGCCGACTGTTTCGACAATTTCTTCTCGCCGCAGCCTGACCTCTTCTACAATAATCCGGCTTTGATCGATCCCCACGAGTCCCGTCTGACATTCAGCATGTCTCGGCCCTACTGGGTTGTACTGGCAGGGCAGAAGTGGCTTGCGAGCGAGAACAGCGACTACGACGTCGCGTTTTATCAGAGCTGGACCGGCGGTGTCTTTCCTGTCTGCCTGTCGGGGTTGCTGGCGGCTTCGGCGGGCACGAACTCGACTGATTTCGTGATTGGGGATTTCAACCATAACCCTTACGGTAACTATTACGCGCGTGTGAACTGCTATTCGGGCCCCTGCAGTGCTGTGAATGTCCAGTACCGCGATGGTGGGACTGTGCTAACCGTGAACAGCGCCGGCATCACGGCGAGTTCCGCGCCAAGTTCTGGCAACAAGAACCTCATCCGTGTCTACGATGTGTACCTGAACGCCGGCACCCACTATTACTTCAACTTCCGGACTACTGGCGCGCTTCAGCAGAAGATGCTGCTGTTCCGCAATGCGGGCAACGGCGTCTACTGGGCAGGTCGTAATCAAGCGGTGTTCGCGACCTCGGGCTGCACCCCCTACGACGCGCCATCAAGCGGATACTACGGGCTCGTGGTGGTGGCCGATGGGGACCCCGGCTTGGTCGCCGGGACCTTCTCCGTCAGCGTGACGACACAGTCGATTTGTTCCTGCCCGGCGGTGCTCGCGAGCGATGTGCCTGTTCAGACGGTTGCGGGCCCGGCCATCGACTATCGGCTGGCCATCCAGAACTTTGCCCACTGGAGCACGGTGGGACTGCGTTCGAACTCAGACTGGGATATCCAAGTCGCCACACTCGCTCGTGATTTTCCAAATGTGAACTGCCCCAATGTGCAGCTGGGTGGCTCCTACCAGGCGAGTGATCCGGTCGAGGTCGTCGTGAGCGACGGCAACCACATCAGCTTGCCCGACACCTTGCAGATCACCTCGGCAACCTTTGTGGGAAATCAGGCGGCGACGATCGAGCTGAATCGAGGCCCGGAGGATGCGCCCAGCGACGGCTGGAAGTTCGCAGGAAGTCTGGGCTCCGACGATGTCGCAACAGTCTGGGACGTACCGCTGTTGGTAGGGGAAGCGTATGGGCTCAAGTTGCAGTCATTCGGGACATCGGCGCGCGCGATGCTCTTTCGCAATCCCAGCAACAGTAGGTATGTGGCGGGCCGGATTGACGCTGTCGTTTCAACCCAGGACACCGCCACCTACGTCGCCCCTCAGGCCGGTACATACGGTCTCGTCCTACTTCATGAGGACGCAGCCGTGGGAGGCGTGCTGCTCGAGGCCGGCAGCTGCAAGCTGGCACCGGCGCTCGTTGAGGGTTCGTTCCCAGTTGTTTGGCAGAATCTCTTCACCTCCATCATCCCGACGGCGGCCTCGTGGGGAGTGGCCAGTGTGCTTGGCAATGGTCTTGATTACGACATCCAACTGTATGGTAGTTCGCAGGGGACGGGCTATCCGGATTGCTACTCGGATCCCTCGGCCGCCTCGAATGGCGCCGGCCCCTCGACGGAGATCGTGGTCGCGGATCTCAGTTCCGCCCCACTCGACACGACCTACGCAAGGTTCTACGGCTTTGCAATGAATCCAGCTGGCGCAGCAAGGGTGGAATGGAGCCAAGCGCGTGTGTCGGTGGCCGTGAATGGTGCCATCGTCGCGGACGACATGTCGGAGCACATCGCGGTTGTGCACGAGGTGCGATTAGCTGCGGGAGCGACCGCCCAGATTCAGTTCGTGCCTGCACCCTCGGGAAACCAGCGGGTATTGCTGTTCGGCCACTCGGGGAGCGGCGCCTATTGGGCCCCGCGCTCGGCGGCGCTCGCTCAGACCAACTCGGTCGTTTCGTTCACGCCTCCCTACACCGGTTCATATGCACTGGTAGTGCTCAACGAGGACTTGAACTCGCTGGGCACGACCTATCTGAGCGTGACCGACGGCGTGACGGGCGCTCCGATTCCCGGCGCGCCGCGCACTACACGGTTGGCCAGCGCGGGACCCAACCCCTCGCGTGGGTCGCTGGAGCTGAGCTACGAGCTGGCGGAGCCGGCTGACCTGACCTTCGAGCTGGTCGACGTGACCGGGCGAGTGGCGTCGCGCCTGCACCTTGGCCACCGAGGAGTGGGGCCGGGACAGGCGCAGTGGATGCTTTCCGGGAGCAACGGGGGAGCGGCCACGGCGGGCGTGTACTTCGTCCGCATGACGGCCGGCGCCAGGGCCGTCGTCGGGACCCGCCGGGTGTCGCTGATGCGCTGAGGAGGCCGCGGCGGCTCCCTCAGGTGGGGTGCCGATGCCGCCCTCATGCGTGTGCTAGGCTCCCACACGGCACGCCCTCTCATCCAGTTATGGTCGCATTCCGTAGAGAGGGTGTACACCGAATCGTGGGAGAATCGATCGAGCGCATGAGCACACAGCCCGGGGATCTCGCGCTCCTCGAGCGCGTCCAGGCAGGGGATGAGCAGGCGTTGGCGGAGATGTACGACCGCTTCACGCCCATGCTCTACCCGGTTGCCCTGCGCATCCTGCGCCGGGCAGCTGATGCCGAGGACGCGGTCCAGGACGTGTGGATGCAAGTGTGGAGACGCTCAGCGAGTTACGACCCCAAGCGTGGCGCGGTGGCGGCGTGGCTGCTGACCGTGGTGCGCACCCGGGCTCTTGACCGCTATCGCAGCCTGGCCTCGCGCACTCGCGCCGAGGGCAGGGTCGATCCTCATGATCAGGTGACTCCTCCCGTGGACCCCACTGCCTCGGCTGTTTCGGGGCAGATCGGTGCGCGCGTTCGCGATGCACTGGCGCAGCTGGAACCCCAGCAGCGTCAAGTGCTCGAGATCGCGTACTTCGAGGGTCTGTCGCAGACCGAGATCGCCGAGCGGATCAAGGCGCCGCTCGGGACGGTGAAGTCTTGGACGCGTCAAGGTCTGATGCGTCTTCGGGATCTGGTGCCGCAGGAGGAATGGGCGTGAACGAGCTGCGTGAAGTGGACCTCGACCTTGCCGCCGGCTACGCGCTGGGCGTGCTCGACGACGCCGAACGGCGTGAAGTCGAGCGCCGGCTCAAGGCTGGCGACGCCGCGCTCCAGCAGGCAGTCGATGAGTTCGCGCAATCGTCCAGCCTGTTGGGTTCCTCGTTGCCCGCACAACAGCCGAGCCCACGGTTGCGCGAGCGTGTGCTGTCCGAGGTGCACCAGGAGTCGTGGAATACCCGCGCGAAGCAGTCCACCAGCCGGGGTCAGCGCGATGCGCGGGTCGAGCGCTTTGGCGGCGGGTGGCCGAGCGGATGGGGCTGGATCGCGGTCGCCGCAGCGTTGGCAGTGGTGAGCTATCTCCAGTTCGACGCCGGGCAGAAGTTGCGCAATGAGGTCCGTGCCGCCTCGGTCGAGCTCGATCGAGTGCGCGCGACGCTGGCAGAGGAACGCTTGGTGGCCGAGGTTTTTGCGGCGCCGGACGCGCGAGTGGTCCGCTTGGGCGCAACGCCCGACGGGGACTCGGCATTGGTGGCGCAGGCCACTTATGATCCCGCAACGCAGCGGGCGGTCGTCACCTTCGATCACTTTGCAGCCCCGACGGGCCGCGATTATCAACTGTGGGCGATCCGTGATGGCAAGCCGGCGAGCCTGGGTATCATCCGTGTGGATGCGAACGGGAAGGCCCGGATGCGCTTGAACGAGGTTGGCTCGGCGACAAGTCTGGCGGCCTTCGCCGTCTCACTCGAGCCCACCGGCGGCTCGCCGAATCCCAGTGCGCCTTCGGGCCCAGTGGTCATGGTGGGTAAGGTCGCGGGCTGAAAGCGAAGTGTCCCGACCGGAAACGGCGATCAACCGCTCCAGTCGGGACTTTCCCTTCGCTATCGCAACACTACGCGGCGGCTAGACGATGAACGGGTTGGCGATGGCCAGCACCTGCGCCATGGTCAAGGGTTCGTCGAATGCTTCCGTCGCGGCGGCCGAGGCGCCCACATCGACGCCACCTTGGATCTGATTGTTCTCGCCTGCATACACAGCAGCCAGGGCGGAGACATCGGTCGAGTTGCCGGTGATCCAACCCTTCTGCCCGCGCAGCCGCCTCACTTCCGACGCATGGCGTGCCTCGACCGAGTGGATCTGCAGTGCCGTGGTCAAGGCGACATCATTGGCCATCAGGTCCGGCGCTTGTCCCTTGTACGCTCGCACACCGGTGTCCTCGAATCCCTGCGAGAGCGCGAGGAACGTGTTGTAGTTCGTGAAGACATCCGGGAACGACCCTCCCGCCGTGAAGTCGAATGTCGGCTTGGCGACAGCGCTGACTCCCAACAGCGAGAGCAGCAGATTGACATGGGCGGTCTCGTGCTTGCTGATCTGCAGGAAGATCGTGCGGTCCGTCGTCGGAATGAGCCCGGAGGCCGCAAGCCCCGCCTTGTAGAACTCGTCCTCAAGGTATTCGAGCTTCAGCGCGAAGTTGAGGACCGCGGTGACATCCATGCTGGAACCGCGGCTCGCGCTGGCCCGGCGGGGCGTGGCGAGGAACGCAGCAGCAGGCACGCCCAACAGGGCCAGGCCGGCGCCAGCCGAGACAAGCTTCTCCACGGCCTGCCGGCGTGACATCGGCTGTCCAACGGTCGGCGATACAGTTTCCAGTTCATTCATGATGGCATCGTCCTTTCTCATGGCAGGTCGCCACGATTGATGGGCGTGACAACGAACGGGTCGGCCAGCGCGAGCACCTGCGAAGGCGAGCGCACGGCATCGAGGCCGGTCGTCACATTCACCACATCGTCGCCCGCGAACGAGGCGGTCTTGGGTGCGAGCAGATCGCGGATCGCGGACGCGTGCCGCGCCTCGACCGACACGATCTTGCCAGCCAGCGTGAGGTAGACGGCGCTCGCCAGGAGTTGCCCCGCGCCGTTGTAAGCAGAAACGCCCAAGTCCTCGAAGGTCTTCGCAGTCGCCAGCACGCTTGCGCGACTGGTGAAGTTGACCGAGGCGAAAGTCACCGAGAGATCGGCGATCGCGCTGGCACCCAGAGCAGACTTGAAGAAGTTGCGGTGGATGACCTCGTGATCCCGGATCTCCGTCATCATCTGCAACTCGGCTGCGGAGATGCCCGAATACGGCGTCGCCACGACCTGAGTGTAGAACGCCGCCTCGAGTTGCTCGAGCGCGTACGCATAGTTCAGCACCGCGGTGTCCCCGGTGCCGAGATTGACCCCCACGGCAGGGCTGACCGGGTTGTCCTTGCTGCAGCCGGCGACGGCCGCGACCAGAATCGAGACACCCGCCCAGCGCAGGAACTGCCTGCGGTCGGTGGGGGTGCGTGCCATCCGATCGAGGAAACCGATCGCGTCCTCCTGCTCGCTCGTTTTTGTCACATCGTGGAGCATGGTGATCCTTTCGCGGCCATGGGAGTCCCACATCGATACCGGTCCTATCACCGGCCCATCGGGGTGCGGAATGCCAGCCACTCGCGCAAACGCTGTGCATCGGGCCAAGCATGCACAGCATTCACCGCAAGTCGCCTGCGTCGAGGCAAAGCTAGAGTCGTGCCACGGACGGGATCGACTGAGCACCGTGGCCAAGGTGAAGGGCCCCAACACTTGCGGCCTGACAAGTTCGGTGAGGGCGCGAATGCTCGGTCCCAAACGAGAAATCCGTACAATCGGCGGCAAGCCATGCAAACGAGTAAGGCTGCGACGCCCATTCGAGATCCGCGGCACTGTGATCGAAGTGGTACCTTGTGAGCGACGGTCGGGCGGTTGGCTTGGACGCGCCATGGGAAGCAGGGGTGAGCATGAAATCGAAGAGCAGGCGCGAGGGGAAGAGGCCCGAAGCACAGGATCAGCCAAAGGCCGAGGGGGTCACCCACTCGCATGTCTCGCGTTTTCCAGTCGTCGGCATTGGCGCCTCGGCTGGGGGGCTGGCCGCCTTCGAGGCTTTCTTCCGGGGTATGCCAACAACTACGAATCCCGACATGGCATTCGTATTGGTGCAACACCTCGCGCCGAACCACAAGAGCCTGCTCTCCGAACTCGTCCGGCGATTCACACGCTTGGAAGTCTTCGAAGTCGTGGACGGTATGGTGGTCAGGCCGAACTGCGTCTACACCATCCCGCCTGGTCGCGACATGGCGTTCTTGAATGGGTCCCTGCAACTGCTCGACCGTAGTCCAACGGGCGGAGTCCGGCTGCCGATCGACTTCTTCTTCCAATCGCTCGCCGAGGATCAGCGCGAACACGCGATCGGGGTTGTGCTCTCCGGCACGGGGAGCGACGGAACGCGGGGCGTGCGCGCGATCAAAGGCAGCGGCGGCATGGTGGTCGTGCAGAAGCCGGATTCTGCGGAATACGATGGCATGCCTGTCAGCGCGATCGCCACACAGTTGGTGGATCTGCAATTGTCCCCAGGAGAGATGCCGACTGCGATCATGGCGTATGTCGCACACGCGTTCGGCAAGCTCCCAATGCTCGATCCCGGCCCACAACCACGCGCCGAGAACGCGATGCAGAAAGTGTTCATCCTGCTGCGCGCTCAAACGGGGCATGATTTTTCTGGCTACAAACCCAACACCATTGAACGCCGAATTGAGCGTCGCATGGCGGTCCATCAGATTGATTCAGTCGAGGAATACAGCAAATTCCTGCAACAGAAACCTGCCGAAGTGGACGCTCTGTTCCGCGACCTGTTGATCGGGGTGACCAACTTCTTCAGGGATCCCGAAGCCTACCAGGCGCTCGAGCGGAATCTCATCGAGAAGCTGCTGTGCGATAAGCCGGAAGGAAGCGCTTTCCGCGTCTGGGCGCCGGGGTGTTCCACCGGCGAGGAAGCCTACTCCATCGGCATCCTCATCCAGGAACGGCTCGAAGCATTGAAGCAGAGCTGCGCGGTGCAGATCTTCGCGACGGACATCGACACTCAGGCGATCGCGGCTGGCCGGGCTGGGCTGTACCCCCCCAGCATCGCCGCGAATGTCTCGGCCGAGCGGCTCGCGCGCTTCTTCAGCAAGGAACCCGGCGCCGGCGCCTTCCGAACCAACAAGGTCATCCGGGACATGTTGGTATTCTCTGAGCACAATGTGATCAAGGACCCGCCATTCTCGCGACTCGATTTGATCGTCTGTCGGAACCTCCTGATTTATATGGGCAGTGAGTTGCAGAAGAAACTCATTCCTCTCTTCCATTACGCGCTGAACCCTGAGGGCATGCTTTTCCTTGGCACTTCGGAAACCGTCGGCGAGTTCACCCAACTCTTCGAGACTGTGGATCGCCACGCGAAGATCTATCAACGCAAGGAAGTCACGCACAGCGCACAACGATTGAACCTGGTGACCTTCGTTGCCCCGCTCGGCTCTGGCGTTGCGGGGGCGCCCAGAACAGTCCGTAGGAGGGACGACCCCGTGAAGCTTCCACTACGCGAACTGACCGAACAGGCGCTGCTTGAACAAGTCGCGCCCGCGGGCGCGCTCGTCAATGCTCAGGGCGACATTCTCTACCTGTATGGCCGCACCGGGATGTATCTGGAGCCTTCCCAAGGCGAGTCTGGAACCAACAACATCCTCAAGATGGCACGCGAGGGACTTCGGCGTGAGCTGACGACGGCCCTGCACAAAGGAGTTAGAACCAACGAGGTCGTGCGAACACCCGGACTGCGAGTGGGGACCCCGGACCACTTCGTTGTGGCCGATCTCACGGTCCGGGCAGTGAATGCGGTCTCCGCGGGCTCGGCCGAGGGTCCGCTGTTCATCGTCATTCTGGAGGAAGTGCCCCAGGATGCCTCGGCGCAGGCGCGAAAGGACGCGTCACCGGTGGCTGTCAGTGATGACCCGACGCCGGATGTCGATGCGCGCATCGAGTTGTTGAAGCGGGAGCTGAGAGCGAAGGATGAGTATCTCCAGACCACCCATGATCAGCTTGGGCACTCGAACGAAGAACTCAAGTCCTCGAACGAGGAGATGCAGTCCGTCAACGAGGAAATGCAATCCACGAACGAGGAACTGGAGACCTCCAAAGAAGAGCTGCAATCGGTCAACGAGGAGCTGGCCACCGTGAACTCCGAGCTGCAGACCAAGGTGGCGGATC
>JANLOU010000070.1:0-2739 GCA_031366735.1 Candidatus Eiseniibacteriota bacterium | reverse complement strand
CCAGATCCTCTCGCCGGCGTGTGGGAAGCCGAGATTGTGCCGATGCTCGTGGCCGCCCCCGGCATCCGCGCGGTCGGCGTGTTCGAAGAGATCGTCCGCCGTCATCCGGAGCTGGGCGAAGGCGTGCGTCGGACACTGGAGCGTCGCATCCGAGGGTGGCGAGCGCTCGAAGGGCCCGAGCAGGATGTCATCTTCCGACAGGAACACCCACCGGGACGGATGGGTCTCAGCGACTTCACCGACGTTGCCGAGTTCGGCATCACGATATCAGGCGAGCCGCTGGCCCATCGGCTCTATCACTTCCGGATGGCGTTCTCCGGCTTCGCGCACGCCCAGGTGATCCTGGGCGGTGAGAGCTTCGTGGCGCTGGCCGAGGGCCTGCAGAACGCGCTGTGGGCGCTCGGCGGTGTGCCCGAGCAGCATCGCAGCGATAGTCTGTCGGCGGCATTCCGCAACCTCGACCGCGACGCTCGGGAGGACCTGACGCGGCGCTACGACGATCTGTGTGCACATTACAAGATGACACCGACCCGCAATAATCCTGGCGTTGCCCACGAGAACGGTTCGATCGAGAGCCCACATGGGCACTTGAAGAAAGCGGTCGAGGACGAGTTGTTGCTGCGCGGCTCACGCGACTTCGAGGATCTTCCCGCCTACCGCCGGTTCATCGACGAGATGATCGGGCGGCGCAATGCGCGCAACCGTAAACAGATCGATATCGAGCGGGCGACACTCGAAAAGCTGCCTGCGCGGCGCACGGCCGATTACGAAGAGACGCGGGTTATCGTCACGTCGAGCGGCGGCTTCACCTTGCGCAAGGTGTTCTACACGGTGCCGTCGCGGCTGATCGGTCACTGGTTGAACGTGCGCGTCTTCGACGACCGGCTCATCTGCTTCCTCGGCTCCACCGAGGTCGCGACGCTGCGGCGCGGTCGCTCGCCCGATCAGCAGCGGCACGGACACGTCGTCGACTACCGGCACGTGATCCACGCGTTGCGGAAGAAGCCGATGGCGCTGCTCAATCTGGTCTATCGCGATCAGTTGTTCCCGCGTGCCGCCTACGCGCGGGCCTTCGAGGTCCTGCTTGCCAGTGAAGGAGAGAAGCGGGCCTGCCGCATGATGGTGGGGCTGCTCGCGCTCGCCCATGACCAGGTCTGCGAGGCGGAGCTGGCGGAGGCGATCGAGGCCGATCTCGACGCCGGCCGGCTGCCTGATCTCGTTCGATTGCGAGACCACTTTCGGCCGGCGGCAGCGTCAGTTCCGGAGGTCGTCATCGAGTTGATGTCGCTCTCCGTCTACGATGAGCTGGTGAGTGTGTGTTCGGTCATTGAAATGCATACGGAGCGCGTCGTCGCCAACATCTGCGAAGTGGAGGTGGTGGCATGAGCACGACACTCTCCGTCGACGCCGCGCGCGTCGAGCTGCTGCTCTCCGAGCTGCGCCTGTCCGCGATCAAGTCGACGTGGACCAGGATCGCCGAGCAATCCGACAAGGAGGGCTGGCCGGCGGCCCGCTTCCTGGCGGCACTGATGGAAACCGAGATGGCCGATCGTGGCCGCCGCCGGTTCGAACGTCATCTCGCCGAAGCCCGGCTGCCCGTCGGCAAGAGCATCGCTGGCTTCGAGTTCGAGCTGGTTCCGATGATCTCCAAGGCGCAGGTGATGGCGCTCGTCGCCGGCGACAGCTGGCTGGCGAAAGGCGCCAATGTTCTGCTGTTCGGCACGCCGGGCGCGGGGAAAAGTCACTTGGCGGCAGCCATCGGTCTGGGTCTCATCGAGAACGGCCGGCGCGTGATGTTCACACGCACCACCGATCTCGTGCAGCGGCTGCAGGTGGCGCGCCGCGAGTTGGCGCTCGAAAGCGCGCTCGCCAAGCTCGACAAGTACGACCTGCTGATCCTCGACGACATCGCCTACGTCTGCAAGGATCAGGCGGAAACCAGCGTGCTGTTCGAGCTGATCGGCACGCGATACGAGCGCCGGTCGATGCTGATCACGGCCAATCAGGCGTTCGGCCAATGGGGCAAGATCTTCCCCGATCAGGCCATGACGCTGGCGGCGATCGACCGGCTCGTGCATCACGCCACGATATTGGAGATGAATGTCGCCCAGAGCTATCGCGGTCGCGAGGCGCTCGAAAGAAAGCGCGGCCCCGGCCGTCCGGCGACACGCGCGACACCCAAGAAGACGGAGAAAAGCGAAGACTGATCGACGCAGCAGCCATCTTGTTACGCAGTAATGACGCGACACCTCCTTGCCCCGCCTCGATCCGAGTGCGGGGCAGTTTTTTGCAGATCACGGATGTCATCCGAACCGGCAGCGGCTGCACCGGGCGCGACAATCAAGGGGAAGAGGTGATCGTCGGCCAGCGACAATCAACGTTCGTTACGGCGTAACGGTGCAGCACCATCGCTTGCCATGCCCGACACGAGCGTGACGGTCTGCTTTGCCGGAAACGGCACCCCATGATCCGCGGCAATCAAGCGGAAGGGGCGACCGCATTCGAACGACATTCGAGGCCGAAGATCGTTACGGCGTAACGATCCAGTCGTTGCCCTCGGTGACCCCATGAAAAAAGGGCTTGCGCACAACTGCGATAGCAGCGAATCATTACCTCGCTACGGCCGCCGACAGTGATCCAAACCGCCGCGCCGTTCTCACCCAGATTGTCGCGCCATACTGCTGCCTGCCTCCAGTCCTTCTGCGTGAAGTCTGTGGCGCGATTGGCGACAAATCATCC
>JANLOU010000066.1:0-3389 GCA_031366735.1 Candidatus Eiseniibacteriota bacterium | reverse complement strand
TGCATCGTCGATCCGCGCGGTTTGAAGGCTGCCTCGGGCGTCGAGGTCGAGGACATCGCCAAGCGGCTCATGGACTATGGGTTCCATGCGCCTACCATCTCGTTCCCGGTGGCCGGCACGCTCATGATCGAACCGACCGAGAGCGAATCGAAGGCCGAACTCGACCGCTTCGTGGCCGCGCTGGTCGCGATCCGCGGCGAGATCGACGAAATCGCCAAGGGCGCGCTGCCCAAGGACGACAATCCGCTGAAACACGCGCCGCATACGCTCGAGGTGGTGCTCAGCGACACATGGTCGCGCGCCTACTCACGCGAGCGCGCGGCATTCCCGCTGGCCTGGGTGCGCGAACGCAAGTTCTGGCCCGCGGTGGGCCGCATCGACAGCGCCTACGGCGACCGCAATCTGGTCTGCTCGTGCCCGCCGATCGAGGAGTACGCTTCGGTCTGACCCCATCGAATCGAGGCCGCCGATGAGAAGCCTGGCCGCGCTGTGCGGTTTGGTCCTGCTGCTGCCGTCGTTGTGTATGGCGGACCCATTCAATGAGTTCCGGATCCCGGAACACTCGTGGCAGTCGGGGACGGCTTCGTTCGCGATGAATGCGAACAGGAGCACCCATTCCTTTGCCGGCGGCCATCGCAGTGACTATGAGGGTTCGAATGGAAGCCTGGTGGGCGACTTTCAGTTCCAGCGAGGATTCGATTCCGATCGGCGTAGCACCCGATGGGCGATCTGGGCTTCGGAGGGCCTCCAACTATCGAGCAGCCGCTATACCTTCATCGGGCCGATTCTGCCGTATCCGGAGGAGGGGGCTGGTTGGCTGCGCAGGCCGATGCAGCAGATCTTCTTGTCGGGCTCAACCCGTACATACCCTGGTCTCTCGCAATTCGGAGTCGAGCTCGGTCTCGATGGCTCGGGCTACTGGAGTGAGGACGTGCGCCGGAGTGATTTGCGGACCGGCGGGCCCTTGCCGAGCAATCGGAACGAGAACCGAACTGACACGCAGACAAATCGATATGAGTATTCGGCAGCTGCTTCCGCGACGCTCGGTCATGGAGTCGTCCGACTCGCTTCAATGGTCGAGGACGTCCATGTGCTGGAGTCGCGACTCGAGCAGTCCGCCGTCCTTACCCGGCCGTTGTCCACCGACACGCGTGCGAAGCTGGCCCAACTCCTCGTGATCTCAGGCGACCTGCGCAACGTGCACGAGCGGCCTTCCCGCTTCTTCTGGCGCGAAGTCGAACGCCTGCTGCGCGAGGACGGCGCACTGGCGGACGGCAAGCTCGACGCGTACTCGCAGTTGCACCTGCTCGAATCCTATCGGATCGGACCCGAGTGGCGGCGCGCCATCGGTCACTTCGTCGGACTGATGGTCCAAGCGAGCCATGTCCACAGCATCGAGCGGTTCGACCAGGCCGGCCATGCGCGTGTCTACCGAGCGGATACTCTTTCCTACGCAGTCGAGAGTTCCTATGCAGACCGCACCGACCTGGAATCCAACCGGGTCTTTGTCGGTCCATCCGTGGAGTGGCATCTCCCGGTGGGGTGGCGTTGGCAGTGGGACGCTTCCGGCCGAGTGCTCTTCGCGGCGCGTCACGGTGAGCGCGGGCTCCGGTCGCAGTCCACGATTTCAGGTGCGTGGCTCGTGGCGGACCGTTGGCAGGCGCGCCTGTCCGCGCTGCATATCCGGGATTACCTGCTCGTCGGCGATGACGGCGATGCCTCGCCACACGATGAGTGGGCTGCCCAGGCCGTGCTCTCGCTCGACTATTTCCTCGAGGATCATCTCAAGCTCACTGCGGAGTTGCGCGAGACACAGCGACTACGACGCGTCGGCCCAGGCACTCCGTTCTCCCGGGGCGTCACCAGGGACCATGCCGATAGCTTCTACCTCGGCCTCACCTACCGCTTCCTCGGCCGCGTCTCCGCGCCCGGCCTGATGGAGACCATGCGGGCGCTGTGAGGTCTCGTCACTACCAATCCGTCGGCGTGTAGTCCTTCAAGAACTGCCCCCACACATGCGTGCCCGTGTTCACGCCTGCGATGATCGGGTCCACGATGCGCGCGGCGCCATCCACGATGTCGAGCGGCGGATGGAAGCGATGCTCGAGCACCTTGCGCTCGGCGATGGCCGCGGGGTCCTCGTCGGTCACCCAGCCGGTGTCCACGCTGTTCATATGGATGCCGTCGTGGAAGTAGTCCGTGGCGGAAGTGCGCGTCATCATATTGAGCGCGGCCTTGGCCATGTTGGTGTGCGGGTGCCGCGTGGTTTTCGACTTGCGGTAGAACTGCCCCTCGACCGCGGACACATTCACGATGTGCTTGTCGCGTTCGGGCGTGCGCATCATGAGCGGCTTGAGCCGTGCATTCAGGATGAACGGGGCCACCGCGTTCACGAGTTGCACTTCGAGCAACTCGACCGTGGGCACCTCGGCCAATAGCAGGCGCCACGAGTTGCGCGTGCGCAGGTCGACCTGCTGCAGGTCCTGGTCGAGCCGGCCCACCGGGAACAGGTCCTTCTGCGCCGCCTGTTCGTCGGGCAGCAGGCGCACCTGCGAGAGCTCCGCCGCATGGGTGAGCCCCGCGACCTCGGTGAGGCTGCGCTGCACGATGGCCGGCGACGCATCGTCGCCTTCGGGTAGCAGGTGGTAGCCGCGCAGCCCTTCGTAGGCGCCGAGTAGTTTGCGCAGGTGCTCGGGAGCGTCGTGCAGTGCGGTCGTTTCGCCTGCCATCATGTGCTCATAGAAATCGGGCGGTCGCCGAACGGTCTGGCAGGCGTTGTTGATGATGAAGTCGAGCCGCTCGCGCGTGCGCAGCAGGTGCCTGCAGAACGCCTCGACGCTGGGCGAGTGCCGCAGGTCCAGCCCGAAGATCTCGAGCCGACGGCCCCACTGTGCAAAGTCCGGCTCATTCGCATAGCGTGCGGCCGAGTCGCGCGGGAAGCGCGTGGTCACGATCAGATGCGCGCCGCAGCGCAGGAGCTTGAGCCCGGTCTGGTAGCCGATCTTGACGCGACCGCCGGTCAACAGCGCGACGCGGCCGTTCAGGTCGGCAAGCTCGGTGCGTTTGGCCAGGTTGAACTCGGCGCAAGCGGGACAGAGCTGGTCATAGAAGTGGTGCAACTGGGAGTAGTCCTGCTTGCAGACATAGCAGTTCTGCGGCTCCATCGATTCCAGTGCCTCGGGCGGGCCCGCTACATCCTCGGGCGTGAACGCGCTCGGCGGCAGGATGTTCGGCGTGGTGAACACGGTCTGCTTTCGCAGCATGCGGATGCCGGTCTGGTTCAAGAGCGACTCATCGCGATTGACGCGCCCGGCCTTGCGCATGCGCACGGAGGCCTTCACCAGGCGGCGGCGATCGACGCGGTCGGGATTGAACACGTCGCCGGCGGC
>JANLOU010000046.1:0-2484 GCA_031366735.1 Candidatus Eiseniibacteriota bacterium | reverse complement strand
CCCACTTGTCGCGCGCGTTGCGGGACAGCCAGGACAACCCGCCGATGATCATACCCAGCGGCAGCAGGGTCAGGAAGATCGTGGTGAAGAAGAACGCCAAGCGGCTGCGTTCATTCGCGGTCACGCACACGGCGCAAGCGTGCGCCATGTTGGCCCACGCCAAACCGACCGCCAACGCCATCAGGGGCACGCAGCGCGACGGCCGCCTCATAGATACACCTGCCAGTACAGCAGCGGCCACACCAGCACCACGAAGTACCAGAACAGCCGCATCGCGCTGAACCCGATGGGCGTGAGCTTGCCGGTGTTCATGGCGCGCCATGTCAGGGCCAGCGTGAAGACCGCAACGATCGCGTGCAATGCATGCGTGCCGATGATGACGAAGAAGAACGATCCCAACTGGCTCGAGGTGAGCGTCAGGCCCTGAGCCAGCAGGGCCCGCCACTCCATGCCCTGCAGCCCCACGAACAGGGCGCCCAGCGCGAGCGCGAGTCCCATGAACGGGTTCGCGGCGGCGGCGCCACCTTGCTTGTGACGGCGGCCGGCAATGGCCAGCGCCACGCCACTCAGCAGCAGCGCCAGCGTGTTGATCGCGGTGCGCTCGATGGGGAGCCGTGGCTGATCGGGCGGGGGCCACGCGCCGAGCGGTGCGGAGATCTTCACGATCGCAAAGGCCGAGATGAAGCCGGCGAACAGCATGACCTCGGTGAAGATGAACAGCGCCATGCCCAGCGCGCCACTATCCACTCCGTTGCGCGAGCGCCGCGAGGCGCTCACCCGAGGTTCAGTGAGCGGTTGCACCTTCGCCCTTGCCCTTCTCGGCGTGTTCGCTGGGGTGCGTCGTGCCGACATGGTGCCACCCGGCATCCTTCTTCCATCGCTCGCCCGAGTCACGGCCCACATCCGGCATGACGCCGGCGTAGAGCAGCACCATGATCACGAGGGCCGCACCCAGGACCCAGTGCACGATCGGCTTCTCGATATTCAGATGCATGAAGTTCTTGGCCACAAGGTAGGCCTTGATGAGCGCGATCCCGAACGCGGTGATGAGCGTGATGACCGGGTGACCCAGCATGGGGCCGAGCACGCTCACGACCAGCAAGCCGACGAGGATGGCCCAGATCTTGACGTAGTTGGTCGGGTGATGCGCGTGCGCGTCTGCGGACATGTGCTCCTCCGGCCTACTTGGCGATGTACAACAAGGGGAACAGGAAGATCCACACGAGGTCGACGAAGTGCCAGTAGATGCCGATGTTCTCGACGCGATGCAGCTCCTGATTCTTCTTGGCGGTGGACGCGACCGCGAGCATCACCAGCATGCCTGCGATGACATGGAACGCATGCAAGCCTGCCGCCGTGTAGTAGTAGGACCAGAATCCGCCGGATTGGATGGTGAATCCTTCGCGGATCTCGTGGGCCCACTCGAAGGATTTCACGATCAGGAAGATCAGCCCGCCCAGACAGGTGGTGTACAGCAGGCGCGCAGCCTTGGCGCCGTCACCCTTCTCGGCAGCCTGGTGCGCAAGCACAGCGGAGAGGCTCGAGCTGAGCAGGATCAGCGTGTTGAACGCCCCCGCCCAGGTATTGGTGTGCGACGCCTGTTCGGCCCATTCGACGTGGGCGATCCGGTTCATCACATAGCACGCCAACAACCCCCCGAAGATGACGATCTCGGAGACCAACACCCACCACACCGCCAGTCGGCCGGTGGGGATGCCCATGGCACTGCGTGTCGTCGCGATCGTCTTCACTCGGCAGTCCTCCTCAGACCTTCTCGTTCTGCGGCCAGTAATCGTCGGTGCGTCCCGGCACACTGTATTCGTAGGGGCCGCGATAACAGGTCGGCAGCTCGGGCCAGTTGCCGTGGGGCGGAGGCGAATCCGCAGTCCACTCCAGCGTGTTGGCCTTCCAGGGATTCTTCTCGGCCTTCTTGCCGGCGAACATGCTCACCAGATAGTTCACGATGAACACCAACTGGAACGCCAGCATGACGAGCAACGAGATCGTGGCGAACATGCGCAGGTGCTGCATCCACGGCTGGGCCAGATGCGGAAAGTTGTGGTAGTCGAAGATGCGACGATGCTCGCCGGCCGCGCCAAGCACGAACAGCGGGATGAAGATGCCGTTGAAGGGGACGATCGTCCCCCAGAAGTGCACCTTGCCCCAGAACTCGTTCATGTAGCGTCCGAACATCTTGGGGAACCAGAATGTGACACCCGCCATCACCGCGATGATGGCGATCGGGAAGAAGGTGTAATGGAAGTGCGCGACCACGAAGTAAGTGTCGTGGAAATGGATGTCCGCGCCACTCGCGCCCAGATAGATGCCCGTGACACCGCCGATCAGGAACTCCGCGATGAACGCCAGCGCCCACAGCATCGGGGTGGTGAACCGGATCGAGCCGCCGTACAGCGTCGCGATGTACACGAAGCACATCTCGGCGATCGGGATCGAGATCAGGACGGTGGTCACCGTGAACACATT
>JANLOU010000035.1:0-3999 GCA_031366735.1 Candidatus Eiseniibacteriota bacterium | reverse complement strand
GTGAGTCCTCCACGCCGTGCGCGAGGATCTCGAACTGGACTTCTGCGCTGAGGTCTTTCCGGAGTGTCTCCATAGGTGCAGAAGTCTAGGCGCGAGTCGCGAGCGCAGCAAACCGTGGAATGCGCTTGACCCTCTGGAAGGTGGCCGCCTAGGCTGCGAGCTTGAAAGGGGCCAACCACACCCTCCATGGCACATCCCGCAGTCCGCGTCGCTCGACGCTTCCCTTGGAAGTTCTTCCTCACGGCTGTCCTGATCGCGGTCTTCGGTTCCGCCGGAGCTGTCTTCGGACTCGTGCAATGGCTTCGCCGTGACCTCCCCACGCCGGAGCAGGTCTCCTCGATCCAGGCCCCCATCAAGACCACCGTCTTCGATGTGCGTGGGCGCGTGCTGCACGAGTTCTATCGCGAGAACCGATCCAGCGTGCCGCTCAAGCGCATCCCTCGCCACCTGATCAATGCCACGCTGTCCACTGAGGACCGCAATTTCTACAAGCATTGGGGGGTGGATCTGTGGGGGGTCGGCCGCGCCGCGGTCACCGATGTGATGCACATGCGCCGCACCCAGGGCGGCAGCACCATCACGCAACAGCTGGCGCGCAATCTCTTCCTCACGCATGAGCGCACCATGACGCGCAAGTTGAAAGAGGTGGCGCTTGCGATCGAACTGGAGCGCAACTACTCGAAGGACCAGATCCTGGAGATGTACTTCAACCAGATCTACTTCGGGGAGGGCGCCTATGGCGTGGAATCCGCCGCCAAGACCTACTTCGGCAAACCGCTCGACGAGCTGACACTGTCCGAGTGCTCACTGCTTTCGGGTATCCCAGCCAACCCGAGTCTTTACTCCCCGCGTCGCCGCCCCACGGCAGCACTCGCGCGCCGCTCCAAGGTGCTGCGCAACATGCTCACGACCAAGGCGATCACGCAGGTCGAGTTCGAGAACGCCATGCACGCGCCACTGGGCGTGACGAGCGTGCGTTACAGCAATGATCGGGCGCCGTATTTCGTGGAGATGGTGCGCCTGCATCTGGACGAGAAGTACGGCTCGAATGCCGTGTATGAGGGTGGGCTGCGCGTGTACACCACGCTCGACATGGACTTGCAGCAACTCTCCGAGCGCGCGCTCGAGAAGCACCTGTCGCAGCTTGAAAAGGATCTCCGGCTCACCACCACGCTTGCCAGCTTCAATGACGCAACGAACCCCGGAACGGGGCACAGCCCCTATCTGCAGGGCGCGGTCGTCGCGATCGATCCGCGCAATGGCTACATCCGCGCCCTGATCGGTGGGCGTGATTGGAACGACAGCAACTTCAACCGCGCAACCCAGGCCGCGCGGCAGCCGGGTTCGGCATTCAAGCCGTTCGTTTACACGGCGGCGCTGGACAACGGGTTCAAACCGACGGACCTCATCGTCGATGAGCCAGTGTCCTTCCCCGGCGGCAATGGCAAGGCGTATCAGCCCCAGAACTACGACCGCAACTTCCGTGGACCGGTGACGCTACGCTATGCGCTGCAGCAGTCGATCAATATTCCCGCCATCAAGCTATTGCGCAAAGTCGGCACCTCACTCGTGGCCAGCTATGCGCGCCGTATGGGAATCAAGAGCCCACTTGGGCAGAATCTGTCACTCGCGCTGGGAAGTAGCGAAGTGAATCTGCTCGAGCTGACCTCGGCCTACGCGGTGCTTGCCGACCGCGGCGTGCGCAATGATTGGCTGTTCGTGCTCAAGGTGGAGGACAAAAGCGGCAATGTCCTGGAGCGCAATGCGCCGCGCCCCTACGAGGTGTTGTCCGAGGCCACTGCCGCGACCATGACCTCGATGCTGCAGAGCGTGATGGACCATGGCACCGGCTTCCCGGCGCGCGCGCGCGGCTTCCTGCTGCCGGCGGCGGGCAAGACGGGCACCATGGATGAGTACAAGGACGCCTGGTTCGTGGGCTATATCCCGAGCTTGGTGTGCGGTGTCTGGGTGGGCTTCGACGAGAAGCGAGTCATCGGCCCGGGCATGACAGGCGGCCGGGCGGCGCTACCGATCTGGACCGATGTGATGATCGGCGCCACGCGCGGCAAACCGGTCGAGGATTTCCCGGTTCCCGCGGGGACCATCAGCCGCGTCGTCTGCGCCGAGACGGGAATGCTCGCGACAACCGCGTGCCCCAATACCACTTCGGAGATGTTCGCCGAGGGCTCGGAGCCCACCGAGTTGTGCACTTCACACCCTGGCGAGCCACTGCCCTCGCAGGGGCCCGGAGCGCCCGAGCAGACTGAACCTGAACTGGGCCAGCAGGACCACGACGCACACGAACCGCCGCGAGAAGGCATCCACCGCCGGTGACGCGCGGATCTCAGCCGATCCGTTCGAGGATCAGATCCGCAAGCGCCTCGCCCCGCTCGCCGATCACGAAGCAGGCCGCTGCCCGAGCGATCGCACCGGGATCCGCCGCCGCCAGATGCAACTCGGCCAGCGTCTCGCCGCGGCGTACCCTTTGACCCGGACGCCCGAATACCCGGAGCCCCACCCGTGGATCGATGGGATCGTCCTTTGCGCGCCGCCCGCCCCCGATCGAGACCACCCACTCGCCGAGCGCGAAGCAATCGCATGATTCGAGCACGCCATCGCGGCCAGCCAGCACAGGCCGGATGACCGGCGCGGGGTGCAGCTTCGAAGGTTCCTCGAGCGAGCGTGGGTCACCGCCCTGTGCCTCGACGAGCTGCATCCAGACCTCCCATGCTACCCCGGAATCCAGCGCCCGCTCCGCGCGAGCGCGCGCCTCGGCATCGGACGCATCCGTGCCCGCCAGGCGCAGCATCACCGCGGCCAGATCGAGCGTCAGGGCCCGTGTCTCCGGAGGCCCGCCGCCTCGCAGCGTCTCGCACGCCTCTCGCACCTCGAGCGCATTGCCCACAGCCTGCCCCAGAGGCCAGCTCATATCGGTGATGAGGGCCTGCGAGGACGCACCCAGCGACCGCGAGGTCGACACGAGCCTCTGCGCCAGATGCCGCGCCTGTTCGCGCGTCTTCATGAACGCCCCGTTGCCACACTTGACATCGAACACCAGCGCGCGTGCGCCCTCCGCGATCTTCTTACTGACGATGCTCGAGACGATGAAGGGCTCGAACTCCACGGTCGAGGTGACATCCCGCATCGCATAGAGCAAGCCGTCGGCCGGCGCCAGGTCGGGCCCCTGCCCCACCATGACCACTCCCAGGCGGTCCAACTGCGCGAGCATCGCGTTCGGCGAGAGGGCGGTACAGAACCCCGGAATCGACTCCAGTTTATCGAGTGTGCCTCCCGTGTGGCCGAGCCCGCGGCCCGATACCATGGGCACGAGCACGCCACAAGCCGCCACGATCGGAGCAATCATGAGCGAGAGCTTGTCGCCGACTCCGCCCGTGGAGTGCTTGTCGGCGCTGGGCCTGCCGAGCGAGGACCAATCGAACACCTGCCCCGAATGCAGCAGCGCGTGCGTCAACGCGTCCGTCTCATCCGCATCGAGCCCGCGCAGGAATGCCGCCATGAGCCAAGCGCTCACCTGATAATCTGGAACTCGCTTTGCGAGATACTCCGCCAGGAACTCGTGGATCTTGTCGGCGGTGTGCGTGCCGCCGTCACGCTTGATGCGAAGGAACTCGCGGGCATCGAACATCGGGTTCAGTACCCTTTCCCTTCGGCCGCCTCGCCTCGCACGATCTTGACTCCGGCAGAAGCCCCCAGCCGCGTTGCGCCCGCAGCGACCATGGCTTCGGCATCGCTGCGCGTGCGCACTCCCCCCGAGGCTTTCACGCCCATCTCGGGGCCGACGGTCTCGCGCATGAGTTGCACATCCTCGACCGTTGCGCCCCCCCCGGCGAATCCCGTGGAGGTTTTGACATAGTCGGCGCCTGCAGCCTTCGAGAGCGAGCAGCCCATGAGCTTCTCGTCGCGCGAGAGCAGGGATGTTTCGAGGATCACCTTCACGATCACGCCCTTGCCTGCGGCCTGCACCACGCCGTGGATGTC
>JANLOU010000021.1:0-1659 GCA_031366735.1 Candidatus Eiseniibacteriota bacterium | reverse complement strand
CGGCCGCGTCGAACGCCACCTGGACTTCGGCTGCGTGCACGGGGCGCGGCGTAGAGGTGACGGTGGCAAGGAGCGCCAGCGCGAGAGCGATGCTTGCGATGCGGCCGACCATCGATCCTCCGTGGTTCAGGTGGAGCTGCCCCCGCAGTCCGGAATCAATCTCGCTTCACACTCACCCTCGCGTCCACGACCACACATCCGTCACCGGGCGAGAGCACCTTGATCGGGTTCAGATCCATCTCCTCGATCCCCGGATGATCCTCGAGCATCTGAGACACGCGCAGGATCAAGTGTTCGAGCGCCTGCACATCTCCCCCGGGCGCGCCGCGCCAACCGTCCAGCACCGCGTGTCCGCGGATCGAGCGGACGATTGCGGAGGCATCGAGATCGGTGAGCGGGTGTACGCGGAAGGCCACATCCTTCGTGAGTTCCACTTGCACGCCGCCAAGTCCGAACATGACGAGCGGGCCGAAGGCAGGGTCACGAGTGACCCCGACGACGACCTCGATGCCCTGATGCACCATCTGTTGCAGCGTGACGCCGGTCATCTCCGCATCCCGGCCGAGTTCGCGCAGGCGGGCCTGGATGGCGCGATAGGCTTCGGCCGCCTCGGCTTCGGTTCGGACATCGAGCACGACGCCGCCGACATCGGATTTGTGCGAGATGGTCTCCGAGTCGAGTTTGATGGCAACCGGGAAACCGATGGCGCGGGCACATTCTGCTGTTTCCGCGGGGCTCGTGGCAGATCCCGCGGCCGGCATGCGCAGGCCGTAGGCCGCGAGCAGTGCGCGAATCTCATCCGGGCGCAACCAATTCTGTCGCGCAGCGCCGGCCCCTTCCGCCTCGGCATGGACGGGCTCGCGCACTGCGGCCGCGGCGATCACCCGTGCGGCTTCGCTCGAGTCGATGTCGTCGAAGCGCACGGCCTTGCCCTCCGGCGCCTCGAGCCATGCGCCGTAACGCGCCACGCGTGAGAGCGAGATCGCCGCCGACTCGGGGAACGGGTAGGACGGGATGCTCCCCGACTGCAGGGACTTGAGCCCTTCGGCAATGCCGTGCGCTCCCATGAAGCACGACAGGACGGGCTTGAGCACTCTGCCGTGCGCCTCGGCCTCGGTCGCGGCGGTGGCGGCCCCACGCACGATGGCCTGTGCCACCTCGAGCGGGGTCGTCACGATCGGCGGCACATAGATCGCCATGACGGCATCCACATTCGGATCGTCGTACACGAGTCGCACCGCCTGCTCGAAGGATTGCGGCGTGGCGGAGGCGATCATGTCCACGGGATTGCGCGTGCTGGCTTCACGCGGCAGGAAGGCGCGCAATGCCTCGACCGTGGCGGGTTCGAGCGCAGGAACCACGAGGCCGTGGCTCTCGCACGCGTCGGATGCCAGGATGCCGGGGCCGCCCGCGTTGGTGACGATGCCCACGCGTGGCCCGCGCGGGACGGGTTGGTTCGCCAGTAGCATGGCGACATCGAACAGTTGCTCGATCGTGTCGGTGCGGATCACCCCCGCCTGACGACAAAGCGCATCGACTGCCGCGTCCGGCCCCGCGAGCGATCCGGTGTGTGAGGCCGCGGCGCGCATGCCGGCCCGGGTGCGCCCGCTCTTCACGACGGCGATAGGCTTGGTGCGCGAGACGCGGCGTGCGATCTGG
>JANLOU010000605.1:0-2826 GCA_031366735.1 Candidatus Eiseniibacteriota bacterium | reverse complement strand
GCCGCAGGAGAACCGTGCCGCCGGACGTGCCGTCGGTCTTGTACAACGCTCCGCCAGTTCCATTGGTAGCGGTGAAGTAGAGCGTGCCGCCCACGTTCGTCAGATTCGTGGGGTTCGAATTATTGCTGCCCGGGTTGATGTCCTTCACTCGCATGGTGCCGCCTGAGGTGCCATCGCTGCGCCAGAGTTCGGTGCCGGAGAATCCGTCGTCGCCCGTGTAGTAGGCAATGCCGCCGACGCCGAGAAGTTCGTCGCCCGAGGACAACCAGCCGGGGGCTACCTGTGCCGTCCCGCCCGAGGTGCCATCACTGGCATAAAGCGTACTGTTCCCGGTGAAAAACACCCTGCTTCCGACAATGCCCAGTCCGATGGCCGTGCTACCCGAATAGACCTTGGTGGTTCCGACCGACGTGCCATCGGTGCGCCAGAGCTGCGAGCCACCCGTCCCATCGCTCGCCGAGAAATAAACGACGGTGCCGTTGGAGACCGCGCTGCACATCGGGCAACCGGGGTTGAAGCCGTTGTTCACTCCGGTCCAGACATCACGCAACAGGAACGTGCCCGGGTCGGTGCCATCGCTCACCCACGGCTCGAAGCCGGTCGCGCCATTGTTGGCAAAGAAAACGAGCTTGTTACCCAGTGGATAGAAGCCGCCTGGGGAGCTGTCGCCGGATCCAGGATTGATGTCCTTGACCATGGTGGGCGCAGTGAACGCCGCTGCAGTAGAAGCGGACAGTATCTGCAGCAGGACGACCATCAGGATGCGGCGCATGGTGAACTCCATCGAATTGTCGTGCATGGGTGTTCCGGTCGCAGCGTCCCCAACTCGCGAAACGCTGCGCAACCGAAGGTCGTAACTTAAAGCGTAGCACATGCTCCCAACTCATGGCGCCAGAGCAGGAACAAGTGACCGCGGAATTGGCTTGCTCCTGATCCGCTACCCCACACTGCATGAGCAGCCAAGCCCGGACTAGCGCGTGATAACGACCTTCCGCCTTGCCTCCGCGCCGCCCGATTGAAGCCGGAGGAGATATAGTCCCGGCGCGATTTTGCCCGGCTCGAGGCGAGCCGAATGACGACCGGGCTGGCATTCCTTGTCGAGCAGCATCGTGATTTCCCTGCCCTGCAGGTCGAATATCCCGAGTCGCACTCGCCCGCGGCTCGGGATCTCGAACTCGATCTCTGTGGATCCCAGCGAGGGGTTCGGCGAGGGCATGGCGAGGGCGAGTCGCACGACAACGCCCGCATGGGTGATTGGCCGCGGGGTGGTGCTCACGCTTCCACCCCCGAGGAGTGGCGCGACCACGCGATACCAGTACATCTGCCCCGCCGCCACCATTCGGTCCATTAGCGAGAAGCCGGACTCCCGCGCCGCCGGCTCACCATTCACCTGGACCCAATCGCCCGCCAGTTCCGTGCGCCGTTCAACCGCGCCCCTACCCAGGATACGATCGCGATCGAGGCTCCAACGAATCTCGATGCCAGCCTCGGAATCTTCCATGCCTTGGAGATCCACGAGCGTCGCAGTGGCAGGCGAGAAGATCGAGAATGGAACCGAACCGACCACGCTTCCCACATGCTGTTCGTAGTCCCGTGCATCAACGCGCAGGTACGCGCTGGTCGGACATTCCGGGCCCTGCACCGTCCAGAGGTACTCGCCGGTGTTCACGAGCCCGACGGCAATCGGCTCCCATGGTCCGCTCGGGCCGCTGCGCGAGAGCAGCAGGTCCACCGAGCGAACTGCGCGGTCGTCCATTGCGGTCCATCGGATTGGCACGACGGCGCCGATGGCGAATGTGCCACCGGCCGGTGTGATTATCTGGCATGCGGGGGGCGTCGCGCTGCCAGTGAGCGGGTAGCGCACCAATGCTTCGTAGGAATCCCACTCGGCCTGATAGAGCACCCCCGCCGCGTAGAGGTAGTCTCCGTGGAGCAGCAATCGGGAAAGATCCACAATCGACGAGCTCGTTGGCCTGGGGTTCCAAGATGTGGCCACCGCGGTGACGGAATTAAGCGCCACAAGCCCCCTACGCTCCTGGCCACCGGCTTCGGAGAACCCGCCGGCAAGATAGAGAGTCGTGGGGTTGACTGCGATTGCGTTCATTCCGAAAGTATTCGCGCGCTTGTTCGCCTGTGGATTCCATGCGGAAAACGCACCTGACACTGAATCCAAGGCCACAATCGTCTCGCGCGTATCACTCCCAATGCAGCTGATGTATCCGCCCAGATAAACCCGACCGTGGGCCCCCGCCAGGGAGAGTTGCTCGCCTCCGTAGCCGTCAAACTGGACCGGCCAGTACCTCGCAGCGCCACTGACGGGATCAAGCGCCGCGAGGCCGAACGGCGATCCGGCCGCTCGCCCGCCAATGCTGCTCGCGTATGCGGAGACATAGACTGTGTTGCCATCCACGGCGAGCGCTCGCACTCCCATGAAATCCGACCTTGCGAGCGGAACCAGCCCCGGATCCCAATCGGTAATAGCGTCGGTGCGGGTATCAAGGGCAGCCAGCGAGTTCCTGGGACGCCCGCCAAGACTACTGAACCGGCCGCCCAGATAGAGCGTATCCCCGCGTAGGCCGAACTGGCTGACGCCACCGTAGAGGGAGCCCTGAAGGCCTCCAACGGGCAAATCCGGAAGTACTCCACCGGTTGCCGAGTCGATGATCGCGAATCCTGGTCGCAGCTGTCCATTGATCGTCGCGAATATGCCTGCCGCGTAGACCTTACCGCGCCGCGCGGCGAGTGCCTGAATAGAGGCGAGGCTGGGACCCCCGACAGCGGACGGCGCCCAGTCTGTCGCCTCTCCCGTGACCAGGTCGATAGCAG
>JANLOU010000387.1:0-1934 GCA_031366735.1 Candidatus Eiseniibacteriota bacterium | reverse complement strand
GGCTCGCCTTCATCGCGTCGGCGATGGCAGCCAGCTCGACCGCCGCGACCCCGAGCGAGATCGGGCTCGAGCCGCGCAGCAGCTGGACGATCTCGCCGGGCGCCTTGCCGGTCCAGTGCTGCACGTGCGCGAGGAGGTCGCCGACGGGAAGGCAGCAGCTGATGGTGAAGTTGTGGTGCTGGGTGACCATGTCGCGGAACTGATCGCGGCACGTCCGAACGTGCACGCCCAGCGCCTCGTCGGAGAGCGCCGCGGGATCCACAGCCTGGATCTCGCGATGGCGTCGGTCGGCGGCCGGGCGCACCCGCTCGTCCCAGTGCGCAAGGTCGAGCCGCCACTGCTTCTTCTCGAACGCATCGCGCCCGGCGCGGATGCGCGCCCGGATCTTCGGCACGAGCCGCGTCAGCAGCTGGAAGATGAGCTTTGGCGGCGGGCCCTTGGCGCCCGGCGGGGCCCCGAAGGGCCGGTGCTGCATGAACACGAAGTCGTTCACGAAGGCCGGCTCGATGCGGTCGAGCATGACGCCGTAGCGCGCGGTCGAGGCCGAGAAGCCGAGCCCGAAGCCGTCGACATAGGGTTGCTGCGAGAACCGGCTCATCGGCCGTGCGAAGTGCGCGGTCTCGAGCTCCCAGTTACCGGGACCGGGCGGCGCGAAGCTTGGAAGTGAGGTCTCTGGCACGGTGATTACTCCCTGGGGGGGGCGCTCATCGGGCCTGAGCGCCCGCGAATCGTCGCCATTTCGTCACAGAACAAGAGGCGATTCAACCGACTCGGTGTCTGGCCCCGGAGGCCACTGCGGCGCCCGTTGCCCGCGTCTTCGATGCCTCTCCAAATGAAAGCGCGCGAACGCCGCGAATTCGGCTTGACGTGAGCGCGCTGCCAGGGCATCTATCTCACCGTTTCGGGCGCATAGCTCAATTGGTAGAGCAGCGGACTCTTAATCCGTTTGTTGAAGGTTCAATTCCTTCTGTGCCCACCAGAGTTTTACGGAGATTCACCGACGGGGACCCGAGAGGGTCCCTTCGTCGTTTCAGGGGCCGTGTCCGGGTCATCGGCGCCCGTTTCCCTCCGGGTATCCATGGCCCGCTTTCGCCTCGGCTCGGCGATCTCGGAGACCGGCGCCGCTGCGCTCCTGCGGGCCACCTCGATCGCCATGAATTCGGGCGGGAGGTGGGCGTAAATCAGGGTGGTTTTCAGGTCTGCGTGGCCGCGCAGCTTTTGCAGCCTGAGGATGTTCCCGCCCGCCATCATGCGGTGACTGGCGAAGCCGTGTACTTGCTTCGCTTCCGCTTCGCCATCGGCGACTCCTCGCGCATCGTCACGCCTGTTGGAGTGTCCACGGAAGCGGGGGAGGTTCCGATCGCCCCGCGCAAGCGACGCACTCCCAGCGACAGCAGTCGCGCCACAATGTGGCGCCTCGGCTTGCTGGTCCATCGCTGCTTCGGCGGCAAACCGCGCAAAGGTGGCTTGGCGGTTGCAGTCGAAGGTGCGCAGCTACGGAAGTGCTGTCCCTCTTTGAGGGGTGGTCTCGTCGAGGAGGTTACCCATGTACCCTGCGGCCGGCGTCATCATCTGGATCATGCTCGGTGGCATTGTGGGCTTGCTCACCGGCAAGGTCACCCACACCGACGGACCGCACGGCACGATGGCGAACATCGGCGTCGGCGGGATCTCCGCCGTGCTCGCCGGCTTCATCACCACGGTCGCCTTCAACGGCGAGAAGAGCGACAACGGCTTCTGGCTGGCCATCGTCATCGCAGCGGTGACAGCGGTGCTCTCGGTCTCGATGTTCCGCTACTTCTATCCGGGACGGATGACGACGCTGCGCTAAACAGGACACCTTGAGAAGGATCCACGGCGCGATACTGCGTCGTCACCTCCGGTGCCTGCTCGCGTACCCAGGTACGCACCGCGGGCGCCTCGGCTCCTCCTTG
>JANLOU010000577.1:0-4856 GCA_031366735.1 Candidatus Eiseniibacteriota bacterium | reverse complement strand
GTTTCCCCAATGCATTGGAGCCCGCCGGACTATCCCGCGACCCCGAAGTCGTGAAGGCATACGAGCAGGACCCGCGAGTGCACCATCGGATCAGCCCTCGGCTGTATTTCTCGCTGCTCGAGGCGCGCGCTCGGTGTATGCATGCGGCTCGGCAGCTCGCCGTACCGACGCTCATGCTCCAGGGCATGGCGGACCGTTTGGTCGATCCCAAGGGCGCGCTCGAGTTCGCCGGCGCGGCGCCGCACGGCATGCTCCGCTTCGTCACGCTCACGGATGCTTATCATGAGGTGCTCAACGACCTCGGTCGCGAAGCGGTGATCCGGGACCTGCTGGCATGGCTCGACGCGGCGTTGGTGGTGTGATACCGGCCCTCTTGCGTTGGGGCGCGATGGGCGCGCTCCTATGGGCCCTCGCGGCAGTTGCCGTTGCGCTCGTGGGCAGCCGCGAACGCGTTGGACCGGCGGCGGTGTTGGTGGTGCTCGGCAATCGCGTGTATCCCGATGGGCGCTGCTCCCCGCGCCTGGCGGCACGACTCGACCGGGCAGTGGCTGCGTGGCATGCCGGCGTGGCCCCCATGGTGATCGTCTCGGGTGGAGTGAGCCGCGACGGTGTCAATGAGGCGAGCGGCATGCGTGGCTATCTGTTGCGAGCGGGGCTGCCCGACTCGGCCATTGTCCGCGACTCGCTCGGCATCAATAGCTGGGAGACGGCACGATTCACGGCCGCCTGGCTGCGAGCGCACCACCGTGGGAGCGTGGTGGCCGTGTCGCAGTACTTCCATCTTCCACGCTGCGCACTGGCGCTGCGTCGCCATGGGGTGGATACGGTGTATGTGGCGAAGGCGAGGTTCTGGGAATGGCGTGACCTCTATTCCGCGCCGCGCGAAGTGGTGGGGCTCTTGCGGTATGCGACACGCCCGGCCCCGCCCGCCCCAGGGCCTGAGGAGGTGCTGTGAACGATGGCTTGCTCTTGTCGGTCCGCACGGGTCGTGTGCGCACGCTGTCGCGTCCCGAGTGGGATCACTCGCCGACGCGCACATGGAACACGGCTTATCTCAAGGAGGAAGTCGACGGTGCGATCCGCGTGAGCGCGCTCGGCCTGGAGGGGGACGAGGTGTTCAGCACCGATGTGCACGGCGGACCCCAGATGGCGGTGTTGGCGTACGGCGCGGGGCACTATCGGGCGTGGCAGGAGGAGTTGGCCCTGCCCGAGATGGGCCCTGGCGGTTTTGGCGAGAACCTGACCATTGAGGGGCAGGACGAGCAGGTGGTCTGCATCGGCGACATCTATGCAGCGGGCGAGGTGCAACTACAGGTTTCGCAGCCGCGTGGGCCGTGCGCGAGTATCTCGTTGCGCTGGGGGATCCCGACGCTGCTCAAACGGGTGTCGGAGACGAACCGCACCGGTTGGTACTTGCGCGTATTGCGCGAAGGCCGCCTCGAGCGCGGGCAGTCGGTTCGCCGTATGGACTGCCTGCACCCGGAGTGGCCGATCGATCGACTGCTCACGCTGCGCCATCACCCCCAGCTCGATCCCGCGGGCGTGCGCTGGCTTTCGACCTGCAAGGCGTTGTCGCCCGAGTGGCAGGAGATGTACGCCACCAAGGCGGCGCAACTGCCCTGAGTCATTTGAGCAGCGTACGCACCGCTGCCTGCCAACGGCCATACTCGCGTTCGCGCCACGCCGAGTCGCGGCGGGGTCGGAACTCACGCTCGAGCCGGCGCGCGGCATCGAGTTCACGGTGTCCTCGCCAGAGGCGGGCGCCCAGACCCGCGAGCAATCCGGCGCCGAGCGCCGTGGTCTCGATGACGCGTGGGCGTCGCACGGGAATGCCGAGCAGGTCGGCCTGGTATTGCATCAGCCAGTTGTTCGCGACGGCGCCACCGTCCACCTGGAGCGCCCGCACCCGCGCGCCGGCATCGCGCGCCATGGCTTCGACGAGGTCGCGGCTCTGGAACGCCATGGATTCAAGTGTGGCGCGCACCACATGCGCCCGCGTCGTTCCGCGCGTCAGGCCGAGCAGCGCGCCACGGATATCCGATCTCCAGTAGGGCGCCCCCAGTCCCGCGAATGCCGGCACCAACACGACGCCGCCGGAATCCGGAACACTCCGGGCGATCGCTTCGGTCTCGCTCGCCTTCGCCACCAGGCCAAGCCCATCGCGCAGCCACTGCACCGCGGCGCCGCCGATGAACACGCTCCCCTCCAGCGCGTAGGCTGCCTGCCCGCGCGGTCCACATGCCACCGTGGTCAACAAACCGGCGCGGGATGCCACGGGCTGGTTGCCGGTGTGCAACAACAGAAAACATCCGGTCCCGTATGTGTTCTTGCTCTGGCCCGCGCGCACGCAGCCTTGCCCGAACAGTGCGGCCTGTTGGTCGCCCGCCACCCCGGCGATCGGCACGCCATCGGGCAACCCCGCGATCCCCCGCGTGCGCCCGAACTCGCCGCAGGAAGGCAGCACTTGAGGGAGTGCGCGGGCCGGCACGCCGAAGCGCTTGAGTAGCGCTGGCTCCCACTGCAGCGAGCGCAGCCCGAACAACAGCGTGCGCGAAGCGTTCGTGGGGTCGGTGGCATGCACGGCGCCCCCTGTCAGCTTCCACACGAGCCAGCTATCGACCGTGCCGATCGCGAGCCGGCCGCTCGCGGCCAGCCGCGCCAGTCGTGGCTCGTGCGCGAAACGCCACTCGAGCTTGGTGGCCGAGAAGTAGGGGTCGCAGACGAGCCCCGTGAGGCGGCGGATGCCGGCGTCATGACGCGACCGTTTGAGCTCGTCGCAACGCGCGGCGGTGCGGCGGTCCTGCCACACGATGGCGCGGCCGTACGGTTCGCCCGTCCGCCGGTCCCACAACACGACGGTCTCGCGTTGGTTGGTCACGCCCACCGCGGCAATCACGGCATTGCGCGTGAGCCGTGCATGACGCCGAGCGCCGGCGATCGCGTGCAGCACGCTTGTCCAGATCTCCTCGGGATCGTGCTCGACCCAACCGGGCCGGGGGAAATGCTGCGGTAACTCGGCATACCCGCGGCCACGCACGCGGCCCGAACGATCCATCAGTAGAGCGGTGGTCCCGGTGGTGCCCTGATCAAGGGCGAGGACGAGCGCTTCGGGCATGGCGGTCTCCGGTGAAGGGCGCCTCAGGCGCGGGGGGGCAGTGCGCGCTCGAGCCACGCGCGTTCCTCGTGCACGGTCTGTTCGTGATGATCCAACTCTTCGCGTTCGCGGGGCCCGCTCCAGCCCAAGCGGCGGGCCATCGCATCAGCCACGGCGGGCGCGATGCCAAGCCCTTGGTCGTCATCCAGCCAGCGCGTGCTGCGCCGCCGGAGCGCATCGGGTAGCGAACGCGCCCAAGTCCCCGCAGCATGCGCCCCGAGCGCACTGCCGTCGGCATCGTCGGCGGGTGGCAGCGGCAAGGGGGCGGTGGGGTCCTGCGGAGTGCTGTCGCGACCCAGCATCGTCGCTGCGGCGCGGAAGACATCCCGCGCCATCGCACGGAAGGTCGTGTACTTGCCGCCTGCCACCGTGAGCACCCGGTCCTCGCACAGCACCCGGTGCTCGCGCGAGGCGCTGCCAACCGTGCCACTGGCTGCCAACAGCGGGCGCACCCCGGCGAACACCGCGAGTGGACGCAGGTCCCGCGCTCCCGGCAGCACGCGCACAAGTGCGGCGTGCAGCGAGCGCACTTCCTCGAGCGACGGTTGCAGTTGCGCCAGCGACGGGGGCGAATCCACCTCGACCTCGGTGGTCCCCACCAACGCGCGACCCGCGAACGGAATCACGAACAGCACGCGTCCATCCGAGGTCAGATCGAGCAGCGCGTGGCTGCGAGTGAGCGCGGGGTAGACCAAGTGGACTCCGCGCGTTGGGCGAAGCAGTCGGCTGGGGTCCTGGCTGCCGGGCTTGAGCATGCGCGTGAGTTGCGTGCGGGTCGCATCGCACCACGCGCCAGTGGCGTTCACGATCACGCGCGTGTGGGCGCGGTGATCCTCGCCGCTCTCGCGGTCCCGCCAGTGCACTTCCATCCCATCCGGGCTGGGTCGGACCGACACGACTTCGGACCGGGTGTGGATCTTCGCGCCGTGCTGCGCGGCATCCTGCGCCACGGCGATGGTCAGGCGGGCATCGTCCATGACCGCATCCGAGTACATCCCCGCCCCCAACAGGCCGGACGCTGCCAGCGCCGGCTCCAACGCCAACGCATCCCGCGCCGACACCATCCGATGCGGCGAGAGGTTCGCGGACCCCGCCAGCAGGTCGTACAGCGCCAGTCCCGCGCGCAGCTTCCAGCCCGCCACGCGCGAGCCGCGCGAAAGTGGCACGAGGAAGCGCGTGGGTCGCGCCAGGCGGGGCGCCATGCGCGAGACCGCACCGCGCTCGGCGAGCGCTTCGCGCACCAGCGCGAACTGGCCATGCTCCAGATATCGAACGCCGCCGTGCAACATGTGACTGGTGGCGCTGCTGGCGCCGCTGCCCAGGTCATCGCGTTCGAGCAGCGTGACCTGCCAGCCATTTCGCGCCGCGAGCCGGGCCACGCCCAGTCCCGTGACGCCGCCACCCAACACGAGCAAGTCGAGCAAGCTCAGGCGTCCAGATCGGTGAGCGGGCTCAGCGCATCATCGAGCATGCGCTCGAGATCGCCGAACTTGGCGCGATAGTCCACCTGCGAGCGCGAGATGACCTCGCGCGCGGTCGCCGCCCCGTACACGCCGGCCAGTTCCACGCGCGGGCCCACCGCTCCCGGCATGTCCTTGTAGGTGAGGAAGTAGTGTTGGATCCGGTCGATCAGCACCGGAGGGCAGTGTTCCAGTTCGCTCCAACTCTCGTAGGTGGGATCGCTCTCGAGCACGGCGATGAT
>JANLOU010000378.1:0-2481 GCA_031366735.1 Candidatus Eiseniibacteriota bacterium | reverse complement strand
GAGGGTGCGAAGCGCTATCGCGTCTCGCTCATGGGCGATGAGGGCGAACTGTGGTCGCGCGAGGTGACGGGGACAACGCTCGCGTTTCCCGCGGAGGTCGCAGCGCTCGCGCCCGATCACGAATGGCTGTGGGAAGTTCAGGCGTTCGGGGCGAGCGGCGCACTGGGCCGCGCCTCGGCGGCATTCCGTGTGCCGGCAGCGGCCGAGCTGGACGCTGTGCGCAGCGTGCTCGAGCGCATCCGCGCGGGCGGCGATTCGCCCGCGACGCACTATCTGGCGGGTAGCTATCTGCACGCCCGCGGATTCCAGCAGGACGCGCTCGCCGAGTTCCAGTCGCTCGCCAGGATCGCCCCCTCGTCACCCGCCCCGCATGAAGCGTTGGGCGATGTGTATCGCGCGCTGGGCCTTATGGATCAGGCCGCTGCCGCCTACGACCGAGCGCTCGACCTCACGCACGCACACTGAGCTCCGTCTCGCCACGCCGGCCGTCCGCCCCTGAGGCGATCCGGCGCGCGTGGTGTGATGGTTCGTTCCGTCCCCACCCCTCGCCTGAAACCCCAATGAAGGACATCCGATGCCGCCCATCCTCCGCCTCGCATTCAGCCTGACTTGTGTCGCGTGGTTCGCGACCACTGTCTCGGCCACCCAGGTGACACGCTTGGATACACGCACCATGGCGCAGACCTCGTCGGAGATCGTGATCGGTCGGGTGACCGGCACGCAGGCACGGTGGAACGATGCGCACACCAAGATCGTCACCGAGATCAAGGTCGAGGTGTCGGAGTCGCTCAAAGGCGAGCCGTCGACCACGCTGACGCTGACGCAACTCGGCGGCGAGGTGGACGGCGCGCGCTACACGGTGCCGGGGTGCCCGGCGTTCCATCCGGGCGAGGAAGTGTTGCTGTTCGTGTGGCGCGACACGCAGGGCCGCGCCCAGGTGAATGGCTTGGCGCAGGGCAAGTTCGAGATCCAGCGAGACGCGCTCACGGGGGAGGCCACGGTGCAGCGCTCGCTGCCAGGGCTCGCGGTGCGTGATGCCAGGACATTGGCGGCCCGGGCCACGCGCGGCGCTGTGGAAACCGTGCGACTGTCCGAACTCAGGACCGCCATCCGCGAAGCGCTGTCGCCGGAAGGAGCGGGCCGATGACCCCACGCCGACTACTCCCCGTTGCGGCTGCCCTGCTGGCTGCCGCTGCTGCGCATGCGGCGCCCTTCGGCGACGCCGTGCCGAGCATGAACCACTACGTCGCGCCCACTCCGAGCGCCGCGACCACTCCGCTCGGGCTTCGCTCCAGCGCTCCGGGCGCGGCATCGAGCGCCGTCAGCGCGAATGTGTTCCTGCTTGGCAATGGATTCGACCTGCTCAATGGCAGCTGCGATCCGCGTGGCTGGCTCGCCGAGGACCGGGCGGCCGGCGCATATGGGCATGTGTGGGACTCGTATCTCGTCAACTCGGCGCTGTTCGCGCCGGAACGCACTTTGGTGCAGGCAACAATGCCCAATGCTGCCAACCAAGTGGCACTGATCGAGGCGGGCGCCATCGTCAAGACCGACTCGAGCGGTATCATCGTCGCGGACTTCGTCGGCGGTGCGAACGGCACACCCCGCCTGCTCTCGGTCTATCCCGGGCAGAACACCGTCCGTGAATACGGACAGGCGAGCGTGCGGCGGATCTTCGATGTGGATGCGGACCCCATCTCCAAGGGGTTCATCCTGGCCAATGCCAACGGCGGTTACATCCAACTCGTGCCGGGCAGCGCAACGGCGGGAATCGATCTGGCAGGCAAGGGCAGCGTTGGGAGCCCGGCGGACACCATCGGGACCGAGGCCTTCATCAGCCCCACTCACCTCGCGGTCGCCAACAACGGCGATGTGTATTTCAGCGACTCGAACCTGAACCGTCTACGCTTGCTGCGCCGCAATGACCTGCGCGTGATCACCCTCGCGGTCCAGGGGAATGCGCGACCCGTGTCCGGGACCTTCGCGCAACTGCAGATCAACGCGATCGGCGGGCTGTCGTTCGGCGAGAGTCCCAATATCCTCTATGTGCACGACACCGACACGATCCTGCGCCTCGACCTGCTCGCGCAGACCTACACCACGGTGTTCGGCCCGGACGCTCGCCTCGCGGGCAGCCGGTTCGAGTATTCGGCAGGCTCCTTCTATTGGGCGACGGATTCGCAGTCGCGCGTGTTCCGTCTGCGCGCTGGCGTCGTCTCGCTTGTGGTTGGGCAGGGCAGCGATGGACTACCGCTGTTTGGCACCCCCGCCCAAGCTTCGCTCGGTAGTAAGAACCGGCTGTACCAGACGCTCGGTGGATTCGGGCTCGACAGCGACGATGCGGGTGGCGTCTACATCGCCACCGGTCAGGCCGCGTATCACCTGCTCGCCGACGGCACGCTGCAGCCGCTGGTGGGGCGTTTCACCAGCATGCTCATGGGGCAACACGCGCTGTGCATCGGCGCGGACTCGCTCTCGGCG
>JANLOU010000492.1:0-1594 GCA_031366735.1 Candidatus Eiseniibacteriota bacterium | reverse complement strand
GCCCTCGCATGGAAAACATCTCGCCACCCATGGAAGGACTGGAAATACCTGACACAATCGTAGCACCCGGAGCCACCCGGAATCACCAACCAATTCGTATCCGGCCAGAGAATTCGGGCCGCCGGCATGCCCGAATCCGCCCGACAACCTTGTGCGGCGCCCCTGATTGCAGAGACGCCGCACGAAGTCCAGCAAGTTGGAACCGCTCAGTGAGTCATGATCAAGCGGCGGGCGACCCGGTCCGAGCCCATGGCGAGTTCGTAGATGTACACGCCCGCCCCCAGCCGCAGCCCGCGGGCATCCTTGCCATCCCACGGCACCGAATGCTCGCCTGCAGCCAACTCGGAATCCAGCACGCGCGCCACGCGGCGCCCCGAGACGTCATAGACGCTGAGCGCCACCTTGCCTGCGCGGCGCAGGTCGAAGGAGAACCGCGCACCTCGGCTGACCGGGTTCGGCATGACCGGTCGCAGCATCGCGAACGATGTGCTGCTCTCACCGCCGATGACGACCGGCACTCCGGTCGGGTCCGAACAGTAGTCCCAGACATTGACCAGGCGCACGATCGGCGTGGCGCTGGTATTCGCCACATCATCGAGCGTCAGGGTGCGGTTACCAAAGCCAGCGCACTCGAACAGCCCGTTCTTCCAGTACTTGAACCCCACATTGAAGGGCGTGGAATCCGGGAAAGTGACTGCGCGCGTGAAGACCGCATCGTCGGCGCGGGTGTCGAAGCCGGCGCCATTGTCGAACATGAGCTCCGCCGCCGCGGGGTAATCGAAGCGCAGCGGCGACCGATCCCCCATGACCGCCACCGAGTCCGTCGGCGTCGTCGGGGGGAAGAAGCGGTCCATGTTCACTTTGAATACGACCGTGAGCGCCTTGTCAGTGACCTCGCAGCGATCGATGCCGCGTGCCGGAAGCACGATCGGCGTGGTCGTGCTGAACAGGGCGTCGTTCAGATACACAGAACGATCGGCCTGCCCGGCGCACTCGATGACGCCGTTGAAATCCACCTTCCACGCCACATTCTTCGCGGCACACTTGGGGAAGGTCACGCGAGCGGTGTAGATCTTGTCCCCTGCGACCTGATCGGGGGCCACGCCGTTGTCCAGCATGGGCGTGCCGGGCTGGGTGAAGTGCAACGGAGCGGAACTGCCCAGCAGCGTGATGACATCACTGGGAACCGGGTTTCGACGCGTCGCGTTCACCTTGAAGATCACATCGACTGCCTTCGAGGTGTAGTTCGACGGGTCGTCGTTGTTCCAAGCGGCATTGATCGTGGCCGTGGCGCCATTGTCGCTGGTGATGTGGTAGGCGCGGTTCGAGCCCAGCGGCTCGAATGTGGTGCAACGATGGCTGAACTTCCATTCCAGATCCGCCTCGCCTTTACCCGTACCCAGGTTGACGGGAAGTGCGAACGGAACCGTCAGCGTGTAGACCGAGTCCGCGTTGGCGTCGTACATCAGCCCGTTGTCGCACAGCCCGAAGGTGAGCGGCGTGAGGTTGCCTTCCACTGCGAATGTGTCGGTGGCCGCAAAGCTGCCGCTGCACAGCCCGAGCGCGAAGTTCCCGTTGAACACCACATTCTGGA
>JANLOU010000474.1:0-10311 GCA_031366735.1 Candidatus Eiseniibacteriota bacterium | reverse complement strand
GATCAAGCTGGTGACCGGGCCCTCCATGATCCGCGACGAGAATGGGTTCATGGCGGGCTATGTCTATGTGGATATGGCGGGCCGGGATATCGGCGGGTATGTGGAGGAAGCCAAGAAACTGGTTCGCGCCAAGCTGGTGCTCCCGCCTGGCTATGTGCTGCAGTGGAGCGGCCAGTACGAGAACATGATCCGCGTGAGCGAGCGATTGAAGTGGGTGGTGCCCATCACGCTCGTGCTGATCTTCGTGCTGTTGTTCGCGAACACCCGTTCGCTCTTCAAGTCCTCGCTGGTGATGTTGGCGGTGCCATTCTCGGCCGTGGGCGCGATCTGGTTGTTCCACTTCCTGGGCTACAATGTCTCGATCGCGGCGTGGGTGGGGATGATCGCCTTGCTGGGGCTTGATGCGGAAACCGGCGTGTTCATGCTGCTTTTCCTCGACCTCTCGTATGAAGAGTTCAAGCAGAGGGGCATGCTCAAAACCCGAGCCGACTTGGACGAGGCCATCGTGCACGGAGCGGTCAAGCGGGCGCGGCCCAAGATGATGACCGTGCTGGCCGCGTTCATGGGCCTGCTGCCAATCATGTGGTCGACTTCGGCAGGTGCGGATGTGATGAAGCGGATCGCCGCGCCGATGATCGGCGGGCTGGGCACATCGTTCCTACTCGAGTTGCTGGTCTACCCCGCCATCTACAAGTTGTGGAAACTGCGGACCGAGCAGAAGGGGCTACCGGAGCAGGCGCCGGTGGGGGGGATCATGGCGACCGATCAGCGCGTCATCCTGTAACACACCCAGATGCCGGCGAATCCACCCAGCGCGGTGAACACCACGCCGCTCCACGAGAACATCGAGGCGTGCCAGAGCCCCGGAATGATTCCACCAACTATGGAGCCGACGGTCGCGCCGAAGAGGATGAATCGCTTGGAGTCCATGGACTCGACATGTACCACAATCCGGTTGGCTGTCGATCCCGGGCTCCCACGGCGTCCGATTCAGTGAATGTGTAGGAACTGCCTCGTATCGGGGGTTGCCAGCCCGGGTCAGCCCTAAGCTTGGGTTGGGCCAACTTGTGTGCCCGCAACGCACTCGGGGCCCGCTTGGCATCCGGGGCAGCGCTGGCATCATTCGTGCCCTTATGCATCGATGTACCGCGGTACGCGGGTGGCTCCGGTCGCGTCTGGGCCCGATTGCGGACCGCACCATCGAAGGGCGAAATCGCCATGACGGGGCAAATCGGAGAGCTCGAGACAGTGGCTCATCACAATACGGATTACCTGCATGTGATCTTCACCGCACCCTTGGTGCAGTTGGCGGTGATGTGCCTGCGGCCGGGCGAGCAGATGGGAACCGATGCGCCGACGGGAGCGTTTCGATTCCTTCGCGTCGAGAGCGGCGAAGCCAAGGTCGTGTTCGACCAACTGAACGAGGAACGCACCGTGCGCGGGGGCGAACGATTGGTGGTGTCGCACGGAGTCTCGCATCGCGTGATCAACGCATCGAAGACCGCGTTGCTCAAGCTGTATACCATCATCTCACCGCCCAGCCTGCCGGACGAGACCGTGCATCGCACCCAAGCAGACGCGGACGCAGCGGCATCAGCCAGAGGCTAGCCCGCCGGTTCGCAGGGCCTGCACCACCTTGGGCGCTCCCATCACCACCCGCACCTGATGCACCCCGCCGTCCCCGACCATCGGGATCGCAAAGGGGCTCACGGCAGCACCATCGAGCGTCACTTGGGCCACCCCGTGGCTGCGGCGCTGCGGATTCTCGACGGTGATTTCATAGCGCGTCGTGCCCTGAGTCCAACGCACGACGAAGCGGTCCCATGCTGCGGGGATACACGGCGCCACGGAGAAGCTGGTGCCGTGTCGCCGCAGTCCCAGGATGGACTCCAGCCCCACTCGATGCATCCACGCCGCTGAGCCGGTGTACCAGGTCCAGCCACCCCGACCGATGTGCGGCGCATGGGTGTAGACATCGGCGGCCACCACATACGGCTCCACTTTATAGAGCTGGACATCGGCAGGGGTGCGCGAGTGATTGATCGGGTTGAGCATGTGGAACAGCTCCATGGCTTCGTCCCCATGGCCCAGTTGTGCGATGGCCATGACCGTCCACAGCGCGGCGTGCGTGTACTGCCCGCCATTCTCCCGCACTCCGGGGAGGTAGCCCTTGATGTAGCCCGGGTCGAGCGGCGATTGATCGAACGGGGGCGAGAGTAGCTTGATGACCCCGGCGTCGCGGCGCACGAGTTGCGTGCGGACCGCGTCCATCGCGCGTTCGGCTCGCGCGGCCGGCGCGGCGCCGGACAGGACGGCCCAGCTCTGCGAGATCGAATCGATGCGGCACTCCGTGAGCTGGGAGGAGCCCAACGGCGTGCCGTCGTCGAAGTAGGCGCGTCGGTACCAATCACCATCCCACGCCTGCTCGAGCATGGCCTGCAGTCGCTCCCGTTCGCTGCGCCAACGCGTGGCGCGCGCGGCGTCGCCACGGGTCTCCACCACTGCGGCGAAGTCGCGCAGGATCTGCGTGAGGAACCAGCCGAGCCACACACTCTCGCCCCGGCCCTCGTGCCCCACGCGGTTCATGCCGTCGTTCCAATCCCCGCTCCCGATCAGGGGGAGGCCATGCGAACCGAAGGTGAGACTGCGTTCGATCGCACGGATGCAGTGCTCATACAGCGTGCCGCCTTGCGCCGAGATGTCCGGCGGCCCGTACTCCTCGAGCTCGCCCGGGGCGAGCAATGGCGCTTCCAGGAAGGGCACCTGAACATCGAGCACGGCGGTATCGCCAGTGGTCTGAAGGTAATGCGCCAGCGCGAATGGCAGCCACAGCAGGTCGTCGGAGCAGCGGCTGCGCAGCCCCCGACCGGTGTGATCGTGCCACCAGTGTTGGACATCGCCTTCGAGGAACTGTCGGCCCGCGCAGCGCAGCAGATGCGCGCGGTACAGGTCCGGGCGGGCGTGCACCAGAGCCATCATGTCCTGGAGTTGGTCGCGGAATCCGTATGCGCCGCCGGGCTGGAAGAATCCCGTGCGGCCCCAGATGCGCGAACTGATCGACTGATAGAGCAACCAGCGGTTCATGATCAGATCGAATGAATCATCCGGAGTCTCGACCTGGACCGTGTCGAGGATGGCGTTCCAGTGCTGCTCCACCTCGGTCTGCGCCGCCAGCGCTGCCGCGACCGAGCCGAAGCGTTGGGCCAGTTCCAACGCGTGAACGCGGTCGTTCCCCTGACCCAGGACCAATACCAACTCGTGCGTTTCCCCGGGAGCCAGCTCGACGCTGATCTGCAGCGCAGCGCACGGGTCGAGCCCCGCGCCGAAATGTTCGCCGAGCCCCACTCGTCCCAATGCCGCGGGTCGCCGGAGCGAGCCGTTGCGACCCAGGAACTCGCATCGGTCGCCGGTGGCAGAAGCCAATGGTTCGCTCGCGTGCGCGAACGCAACGCGTGCGGCGAACTCGGTGTTGTAGGGGTTGCGCGCCAATACGGCTCCCGTGGTGGCCTCGCGTTCGGTGATGACGAAGCGCTGGTCTCCAGCGCGGGGGGCGCACAACGCCCACTCCTGATAGGCGAACACGCTCAAACACCGGGCGACCGTGCTGTGATTGGTGAGCGACATGCGCGACAACCGCACGGGCTCCCGTGCGTGCACGAATACTTTCAGCTCGCAGGTCACATCGTGCGCGCGGTGCAGGTAGGTCGTGATGCCGGCGCCGTGACGAATGACCCAGCGTGTATCGCTGCTGGTGCGCGGGAGGGGGCCTGGCGTGGCGCCCCACACATCGCCGGCATCCTCGTCACGCAGGTACACCGCCTCGCCGCTGAACTCGCCCACGGGGTCGTTGCCGAATGGCGTCAGGCGGTTCTCGCGGCTGTTCCCCGACCATGTCCACGCCGCGCCCGAGGCGCCGAGCACGGTGCCGAAGCTCTCATTCGAGATCACATTGACCCACGGCAGAGGCGTGTCGGTGTCGCCCTTGAGAACGATCACATACTCGCGCCCATCGGGGCTGAACCCCCCCAGGCCATTGCTGTGTCGGAGCGCTGGGGCGGCAACCTGCGCGTCCTGTTCGCGCGGGCGTTGCAGGTCGGCACCGAGGAGCGTGGCCAGTTCCGCCGGCCAGGTCGGCTCGGGGGAGGGGAGGCCCAACTGGTTGGCCAGTTCGCCACGATCGCCCTCGAGCACGGTGCGCGCTGCCGCCAACAGAAGGGTGCGCTCGGCCTCGCGGATCCCTTCACTGCGGAACAGGAACACGCCGCCGGGCCGATGCTTCCATGCGGCCCACGGACCTTGTTCGAGCAGCGCTTGCAGTTGCTCGTGCATCTCATCGAGATAGGTCACCGGATGGTCATTGAGGATGACCACATCGGCGCTGAGGCCCTTGAGTCGCCAGTACTCCTGTGCCCGCAGCACCTGTCGCACCAGCGCCACATCCTCGTAGCGGACAGTCCGCACCACCAGAATGGGAAGATCGCCGGAGACGCCCTGCGACCACATCCCGGACTGGCCGAGCGTATTGCTGGCGAACACTTCCGCCGGCGAATGCAGTGTCGCGTCGGACCCCAGCACATGCGAGGCGAGTCGCTCGTACAACTGAGCTTCCGCAGCCGTGATGCCCAGATGTCGCAAGCGCATCTGGGTCTGGGTGCTGGCGAGCGAGAAGGTGCGGGTGGCGGCCGCGGGATCGTCGTACTTCTCGGCCAGCGCCAGCGCCGCGGCGCGGGTCGCCGCAACACCGGTGGCGAACGCCAGGCGCACACGACCGCCGGGCGCGATGCGGACGCGACGACGCAGGCTGAGCACTGGGTCCAGTACCGCGCCTTGCGTGCCGGAGAGGGCCCGGCCATCCAGCGCGATCGGGTTCTCGGGGGTGCGCCCGCGCCCCATGAAGCGCAAGCGGTCGGTCTCCCACTCGATCGCCCCATGCACTCCGTCCTCGGCGCTCACCACATGCACCGCCCACGGCGCCGCATCGCCCGCCGAACGCGGTCGGCGACCGCACAACAGCGCGGTGCACTCAGGCAGGTACTCCGTTTCGAGGAACAACTTGAGGAACGCGGGATGCGACACATCGTCGGCGGGCGGCGCCAATACGATCTCGACCAGGCTGGTGACCTCGATCTCGCGCAGCCGATCGCTGCGATTGATGAGCGACACGCGGCGGACCTCGACATCGTCTTCGGGCGAGACCGCGATCTCGAGTCGCGTCTGGATGCCATCGTCCGTGCGTTCGAACAGCGCATCGTCCGCTCGGAATGTGACGCGATAACTCTCGGGCTCGTGGCACACCGGCTGATGGGAAGCCGACCACAGCACGCCACTGCGGACATCGCGCAGGTAGATGAACTGACTGCCGGGATCCGCGGTGGGATCGTCGCGCTGGCGGGTGACGGCCAATCCACGCCAACTACTCGCACCCCCTCCGGCATTCGTGACGACCGTGGTGTACTGCCCGTTGGAGAGGAAGTGCGCGCTCGGATACAGCGTGTCGGGCGAGCGGAAACGCCGCGGCGACACCGCGGGCAATGCCGAATCGACCCGAGTGGTCTCGGCAGGGCGCGGCTTGATGACGGCCACATACTGCGGCACGCGTTCCTGCAACAGGAGTTCGGTGGCCTGCACGCGCGGGTCGGAGTGGAACCGCCGCACCATGGGTGCCCGGAGCACCGCATTGGTGAGCGCAACCAGACTCATGCCCTGATGATGCGCGAAATACGCCTGCACCTGCTGCTTGCGCGCGGAGTCAGGGGCCACCTCGGAATCCGGGTCGAGCGTGCGCCGCGGGGTGTAGTCCAGCGCTTCGACGAAACCATAGTCGCCGAGCGCGCCCTCCCGCACGAGCCGCCGGAAGTTGGTCGCCGCCGCCGTGGGGTCGACGACCGCCGCGAGCGCCGTCGCGTAGGGCGCGATGACCAGATCCTCGGCGAGGCCTCGCTTGAGCCCCGCGCCGGGAACGCCGAACGCACGGTATTGGTAGCTGCCATGGGGATCCTGCACATGGTATGCCGACTCGGAGATGCCCCACGGCGCACCCTGACGCGAGCCATACAGGATCTGCGCCCGCACCAGTTCACGGCAGGCGTTCTCGAGGAGTGTTTCGGGATGGCTGCGCAACAGCAGCAGTGGCATCAGATACTCGAACATCGACCCACTCCACGACACCAGCGTCGTGCAGCCCTCCACACTGACGAGTGCGCGCGAGAGCCGGAACCAATGTTCCTGCGGCACATCCCCCCGGGCGATGGCGATGAAGCTGGCCAGGCGGCATTCGGAGGCGAGCAGGTCGTAGTACGAGGGGTCGAGGCGGCCAGGGCCTTCGGCATCCGCGAGTCGGAAGCCGATCGAGAAGATGCCGCGGTGTGGCTCATAGAGAAAGCGCCAATCCATTCCGTCGGCCAGGTCATCGCAGCGTTGCGCCAGATCCTGCAGCCTCGACCGCAATGCGTTGGGAGTCATGGTCAACTCGGGCGGCCGCTTTGCCTGCTCGAGCAACCCGCGCCATTGGGCCACCATGTCGGACTCGCGCCCCGCGGAAGCCGCGAGCGCTTCGGCCAGCACTCCCGCCGTATCGACGGCGCCGGCCCGGATCGCGGTGGCGTTGTCGGCGGCTTCGGCGGCCTCACGCAGCCCCGCCGCCAGCGTCATCAGCGAGCCCGCAAGATTGCCGCTGTCCACCGTGGAGACATAGCGCGGTGCGAGCGGCGCAAGCGTTGTGGTGTCGTACCAGTTCAGGAGATGGCCCTCATGCCGCTCGAGCGACTCGGTGGACGACAGCATGTCGTCGATGCGCTGGGCCAGTTGTTCGGTCGTGAGGTAGCCCAGATCATGCGCCGCGAGCGTGGACAACAACCCCATGCCGATGTTGGTGGGCGAGGTGCGGTGCGCGATCATCAGTTCTGGCGCTTGCTGCGCGTTGTCGGGTGGCAGGTGGTGGTCGTAATCCGTGATGAAGCGCTCGAAGTAGTGCCAAGTGCGGCGAGCCACCCGGCGAAGCTGTTCGGTGTCGCGTGCACTCAGCGCGAGCCGTCGGGGCACCACTGGACGACTCAGCCACCAGGCGAGCAACGGTGAGCCCAGCCAGGCGAGCACGAACGGCAGCGCCACCGCGAGCGCATGCGGGCGAAGCGGCAGCACTCCCATGAGGACCGCGATTGCAGCGACCGGCCCGGCCCACATCTCGGCCACGAACCCGCGCGGACCGTGGCGAGCGAGTAGGCCTGTGGCGCGCGCCGCGGTGACCGCGGCCGTCTCCCATTCCAGCAGGCGACGCTGTGTGATGACCATGCGGACCAGGGTGAGCACGATCGCGTGCAGCATCTCGTAGGCGTGGTAGGCGAGCAGAGTGATCTGGAGCAGTACCTGCGCCGTGGCGTCCTTGAGTTCGGACCACACATCGTGCACGAACACCGGCACGGGTTGCAGTGGCCGTGGGCCCATCAGCAGATGCACGATGGGCGGCAGGAGCGGGAACGCGAGCACCGCCAGCGTCGCCAGCGTCCAGTACAGGGGCGAGCCCGGCAACCAGGTCCATGCAGAGCCAAGTAACGCAACCAATGCCGGCGCCAATAAGCTACGGCGCAAGTTGTCGAGCACTTTCCAGCGACTGATCAGTGGCAGTTGCGTCCGCACGATGCCGTGGCGCGTGGGCATGATCGGCAGCAGGCAGAACAACACCTGCCAATCGCCGCGCACCCAACGATGCTGGCGGCGAGCGTGGGTCAGCACGCTGCTGGGGAAATCATCCACCAGCTCGACATCGGAGACGAGCGCGCAACGCGCGTACAGGCCCTCGAACAGATCGTGGGACAGCAGTGCATTCTCGGGCACGCGTCCCGCGAGCGCGGCGGTGAAAGTATCGACATCGTACAGGCCCTTGCCCGTGAAGCTGCCCTCACCGAACAGGTCCTGATACGTATCGGATACTGCCGTGGAGTACGGGTCCACGCCCGTGTGCCCGGAGTAGGATCGCGCGAATCGCGAGCCCGCTGCGCTGGCCATCGTGACGCTGACGCGCGGCTGCAGAATGCCGTAGCCTTCGACCACGCGCCCCACTCGAGCATCGAAGCGCGGGCGGTTCAGCGGATGCTCGATCACGCCGATCAGTCGTCGCGCGGCATCTCGCGGCAGCCGCGTATCGCTATCGAGCGTGAGGCAGTAGCGCACGCTGGCCAGCGGCGCCGGATCGCCCACACGCACCGAGAAGCTGGTGTCGGTTGCCCCCCGCAGTAGCCGGTTGAACTCCTCGAGCTTCCCGCGTTTGCGCTCCCAGCCCATCCACACGCCCTCGCTGGCGTTCCATTGCCGCCGGCGGTGGAACAGGAAGAAGCGGTCCGTAGTGCCCGGCGCATAGCGCGCGTTGAGCGCCTCGATGCCGGCGACCGCGGCGGCCAGCACGGCGTCCTCGCCGGGGACCCGTTCGGAATCCGCGTCGGGGAAGTCGGTAAGCAAGGCGAAATGGATATGCGGATCACGATTCCCGAGCGCATGCACCTCGAGATGCTCGACCAGTGCCTGTGCGCCTTCGACCGACGAGATGAGCGTGGGCACGACCACCATGGTGCGGGCCGCTTCGGGGACTCCCGCGCGCAGATCGAGTCGCGGAAGGGCCTTGGGCGGCACGAGCCGATGCACGACGCGCTGCAGGATCGATACCGCCAACTCGCTGGCCGGTATGAGTGTCAGCGCCGCCACACACGCGCACAGCCACTCGGGCGCGGAAGCTGCACGCGCCACCAGGACGGCGGCCGCCATGGCGAGCGATGTGATCAAGGTGAGCGAGCCGAGGTAGACCGGCGTGGCATTGCGGAACAGTTGACGCTCAAGTCGCTGGCGAAGGGGCGGATGATGCGCCACATCGATCTCGAGTTCACGCCGTCCCGCACCGATCAAGTGGTAGCCCACATGCGCCGTGCGGGGATCGGTCCCCGGCGATTCCGCCATCTGCCGAGCGCTCTCGACCGCGCGAAGCGCCACGCGGACCTGCGCCTCGCCGCTGGGCTCGGCGAGTTCCTCGACCGCGTGGCGGTAGCGGTCGCGACTGGCGAAATCCATGCGCGCATACAAACCCGGCGGGTCGCGCTGCAGGATGTGCTCGATCAGACTGACATCCTCAACATACTCATTCCAATCGATACTGGAACACAGCCGCAAACTGGTGATGGAGTTGCCCATCGACAGGTGATTCATGGCACGCCGCTGATGCTCGGCGCGCACCGCGTCCTCGACCGTTGCTCCCGAGGCGTCCAGGCGGTCCTCGAGTTGCTTGCGGAACTCCGCTGCGCCTGCGCCGTACTCGCGCATGCGTTGCAGCAGTTGGTCCACGAACGCCACATGCAGAACCGTGGGCAGAGCTGGCGGGCGGCCATTGGGTCGCGTCAGCTCGAAGTCGGCGAAGCAGCGGTCCGCCTCGCGCCGACCCGCACGGCTTTCGAGCAGCTCCTCGGACAGGCGGCGCAGATGTTCGATCAGGGCCAGCTTGAGCATGCTGGGCCACGCCCACAGCTCGCCGATCGTGAGCGGCGCGACGGTCTGATATGCGTTGATGAACCGACCGAGCCGTTGCGTATCCAAGCGCGCGTCGCTGTAGCGCAACAGCTCGACTGCCATGGCGTACACGCGCGCCGTGCCCACCCGGCCGCGCACCGCGAGTTTGGGCAGTTCGAGGTAGTAGCGCGTGGGCAGGTAGCGACGGATCTCGCGCAGCTCGCCCTCGACCAAATGGAAGTTGTCGAGTAACCATTCGGCAGCCGGCGTGATGGGGTAACCATCGCGAACATCGCGCGCGAGCGCGCGATAGACCAGACGCAGCGTGCGCGCGTCGTCAGCCAGCCGACGCAACAGCCGCGGCGGGCCGCGGCGTGGGTCGCGCGCAAGGGTGAACTCCGCGGCCAGCGCGCGGGCGCGTTCCTCGAGCCGTTCGACGCCGAGGAGTTCGCCGTGCAGCGGGCTGGTGTCGAGCCCAACCGGTCGGGGCTCGGCTCCGCCCTTCGGGTTGGTCGACTTGTGCGGCGGAGCGCTCAGGGCGGTGGTCAACGGGATGACCGGCCTTCCGGTACGGGCCACGAGGAGGTTGGAGACCGCGATGCGCAGGGGCTTGCACACTACCAGAGTTCGCGGCGCCGCGAGAAGTCCGCCGCTGCTCGCCTCATTGATGAGGCGACGACCGCAACTGCTATGAGCGGGAGTCGGTTGCGGAAGCCGGACTCGAGTTTCTCCAGACCACCGGCCAGGTGAGCGTGAGGAACAGGCAGACATCCCCGAAGAGGAAGCCGGTGCGTGCGCGTGGGTCGAGGAGTTGGGCGCCGA
>JANLOU010000456.1:0-1763 GCA_031366735.1 Candidatus Eiseniibacteriota bacterium | reverse complement strand
GTCGGCGAAGCCGCAGAAGGGGTGAACTCAACGACTTTTGGTGATTTTCCCCGTGGCGTTGCCTGAATCGCCCGGGTTACCTTGGACATGCAAGGGTGGCCGGGGCGGTGGACAACGACTGGGTTCGAGGTGGGCATGAGTTTGCGTGGCTTGAAGACCGTTATCGCTTGCAAGCTGGCCACAGCTTGTTGCGCTCTCGCGCTGCTGTCGTGCGGTCGTTCGCCCTTGGCCCCGGAGGGTCGGCTTCAGGTGTATGTCTCCGAGAACGGCAGCGGTCCGGCGGCTGGCAAGCGGATCGAGATCCGGGAAACATCCCTCAGCCAGTCCACGGACAAGAATGGTCTGGCCCTGTTCACCGTCTCCCCAGGGAATTATGTGGTGCGGGCCTACGAGATTGGTACACCGGGTCCGGGGTTTCCATTCGTCGAGCAGAGCGTCGAGGTGGCATCGGCTCGCACGAGCCGAACGCAGTTCAACGACTGCACGATGTGCAAGTCGCCATCCCGATAGCTCGCGTAGGGGCTTCCTGCGAGTCACTCCATCGTTGATCCGAGGCCCATCATGAAATCCCTGGTCACCCTGGTGTTGTTCGCGCTTTTGCTCGTGAGCTCGACGGAAACCGCTTGGGCCGCCGGCGGCATCGGCATGCGCTGGGACCGGTGCTACAGCGACGCAGGCGCCAGCAGCAAGAGCTTCGCGTGCGATCTCAACACGGGGGTCCACCGGCTCGTGGTGTCATTCACACCGAGCTTCGAGCTGACTCAGGTCAATGGCGTCGAGATCGCAATCGATGCCCAGTCCACTTCGGCGATCATCCCGTCGTGGTGGCAGCTCCGTGGCGGAGGACATTGCCGCCAGGGTTCGTTGAGCGCGAATCTTGATCCTGAGCCCAACCCATCGAACTGTGTCGATATCTGGGGCAGCATCGCCACCGGCGGAATCGCCGGCTACACGCTGAACTATCCGAGCGGCACGGATCGCCTCCGGATGCTGGTCTTTTTCGGCCTGCCGACTGGCCAGACGCGTACGGTCTCGAGCGGCGTGGAGTACATCGCTGCGAATGTGCTCATCACGAACATCAAAACTGTCGGGACTGGCGCGTGTGCCGGATGCCAGGTCCCGGTCTGTCTGCTCGCGTCGCAACTCGTGGTGCGCCGACCCGTGGGAGTTGGCAACGTGTTCCTCTCGGAATCGTTCGCGCCGAACAGTGCGCTTGCGAGCTGGCAGGGCGGCGAGGGCACCGTCGCGCCGGGATCGCCGAACGCAGTGATCACTTCGTGCAGCAACACGACTTCTGCGGCGCGTCCCACGTGGGGCGCGATCAAGTCGCTCTACCGCTAGCCCCGAGGTCCATCATGCGCATCCACTTCTCGCTCGCATTTCTAGCCCTGCTCTTGGCAGGCGCTCAGACCGTTCACGCCGCCAGCGGTGTCGCTATGCGCTGGGATCACTGCTACGGCGAAGGCGGCGAGAACAACAAGAACTTCGCCTGCGACACGAATACGGGGAGCGAGAAGCTGGTGCTCTCGTATGTGCCCGCTTCCACGTTCCCGGATTGGTCTGGATTGGAGATCGTGGTGGACGCGTTGTCTGGAGCCGCGGCCATCCCGTCGTGGTGGCAGATGAAGAATGTCGGCACGTGTCGCCAGTCGGCGCTGACCGTGAATGTCGTCGCGGACCCGGCCGCTACGCACTGCATCGACTACTTCCAAGTGATCGGTGCGGGCGGGATCGGCGCCTACAACATCGGGTTCGGAGGTAGC
>JANLOU010000438.1:0-2571 GCA_031366735.1 Candidatus Eiseniibacteriota bacterium | reverse complement strand
GTGCAGAAGGCCCTCACCGACACGGGCTTCCAGAAGATGCTCACCGACGACGGCTTCCGCAGACTCATCACGAACGATGGCTTCCAGAAGCTCGTCACAGATGCCGGCTTCCAGAAGCTCATCGTGGATCCGGGCTTCGGCAAGATGGTCAGCTCCCCCGAGTTCGGCAAGGCCCTGACCAGCCCTGACTTCGATCGCTTGATGTCGCAGTAGCTTCGCCCGAGCCCGTTTGGGTACGGTACGATCCAGTTCCCGCAGTGACGACGCCACGACTTCGGTCGTGGCGTCGGTGCATTCCCCGAACGAGAGCCTTCCATGACTGCATCGCGCCGCCGCACCGCGATCCTCCGCCGTCTCCCCGCGCTGACCCTGCTCGCGGTGATCGCCCTGTTCCCTGCGGGCCCGGCCCACGCCGAGTATCGCGTGATCGAAACCGAGGACATGCGGCTCCTCTACCCCGCCCCCGTGCTGTCCTTCATCGCGCCCTACACGGCGCGTTGCTTTGAGAACAGCATGCGGTTCCATCGCGGGCTGTGGGGCTGGAAGCAGACCCAGAAGGTGAATGTCAGCCTCGACGACTACACCGACTTCGGGAATGCCGGAGTCTGGGCCGCGCCGCGCAACAGCATGAATATCCACATCGCTCCCTCGAACTCGGTGTACGAGACCGGCCCCGCCAACGAGCGGATGAACTTCACGATGAATCACGAGGTCGTCCATGTGTTGGCGCTCGATGGCCAGGCCGGCGTCGACGGCTTGGCGCGAGGGTTCCTGCGCGGTCGCGTCCGCGAGACCAGCGAGCATCCCGAGACCATGGTCTACGGCAACCTCACGCTGCCCCGCCGCGGCTCACCCCGCTGGTATCACGAGGGCATCGCGGTGTTCCTCGAGACCTGGATGGCGGGCGGGCTGGGTCGCGCTCAGGGACCTTACGACGAGATGGTGTTCCGCTCGATGGTGCGCGACGACGCGCGGTTCTACGACCCGCTCGGGCTCGAGTCCGAGGGCACGAAAGTGGACTTCCAGGTCGGCGTCAACTCCTACCTGTACGGCACCCGGTTCATGACCTATCTGGCCTATACCCATGGGCCCGAGAAGCTCTTGCAGTGGGTGGGCCGGGCCAAGGGGAGCAAACGCTACTTCGCGAATCAGTTCGCACAGGTGTACGGCACGCACCTGAGCGACGAGTGGCGGGATTGGGTCCGCTTCGAGCACGAGTTCCAGCAGGCGAATCTGGATTCGGTGCGCCTGCACCCGACCACGGCGTGGCGCGATCTCTCCCCGATCTCCCTGGGCTCCGTCTCCAATGCCTTCGTCGACTCGGCCAGCCACTCACTCATCGCGGCCGTGTATCGCCCGGGCGTCGTGGCCCATCTGGCCCGCATCCCCTTGGACGGGAGCGCGCCGCAGGTGCTGCGGGAGATCAAGGGGCCAGCGCTGTACTTCGTGAGTTCGCTTGCGTTCGACCCCGTTTCGCGGACGGTGTTCCACACCGCCGACCACAACGAATGGCGCGAGTTGTGCCGCTACGACCTCGCCACCGGCAGGTCCCAGACCCTGATCCGGGACGCACGCGTGGGCGACCTCGCGTTCGAACCCAACACGCGCGCGTTGTGGGGCGTGCGGCACTTCAACGGGATCTCGACGATCGTGCGGTTCGAGTCGCCCTACACCGACTGGAAGCAGATCTGGTCGCTGCCCTACGGACTCGACATCGCGGGCCTTGCCCTGTCTCCCGACGGCGCAACGCTCGCGGCATCGTTCTCCGAGATCAGCGGCCGCCAGACACTGCGTCTTCTGCGCACCTCGGCGCTTGCCGCGGGCGACACCAGCAGCCGCACGCTCTGGGACTTCGGGAACGCCCTGCCCGAGAGCTTCGTCTTCACCCCGGACGGCAGGCAACTCGTGGGCAGCTCGTACTACACGGGTGTCTCCAACATCTTCCGCTACGACCTGCAGCGCGATTCCATGGATGTGATGAGCAACGCCGAGACGGGTTTCTTCCGCCCGGTGCCAACAACCGAGGACTCGCTCATCGTGTTTCGCTACAGCGGTCAGGGCTTCCGGCCCGCGCGCATCCTGCCCGTTGCGCTCACCGATGTGAGTGCCACCCGCTTCCTGGGCGCCGAACTGCTGCACCGCCAGCCGCAGCTCAAGCGCTGGGTGGCGCCCCCGCCGTCCTCTGTCCGCCTCGACAGCACGGCCCTGCACTCGAACGCCTACCGCCCGCTGGCCAGCGTCAGGCTGGCAACCCTGTACCCCATCGTCGAGGGCTACCGCGATGCCACCGCGCTCGGCTGGAACGCGGACTTCTCGGACCCTTTCCAGTTCCATCGGGTCAGCGTGTCGGCCACCTGGACGCCGCAAGCCTCGATCGCAGCCGACGAGCGCCTGCACATCACCGGACGCTATCAGCGGTCCGACCTCGACTTCGCCTTCCGTTGGAACCCCGCGTCGTTCTACGACCTTGTGGGCCCCAGGAAAGCGAGCCGCAAAGGTTACGGGACCTCGATCGACTGGCATCGAACACTGATCCGCGACCTGCCGCGCTCGCTCGAGTTGTCGCTTCGC
>JANLOU010000436.1:0-2881 GCA_031366735.1 Candidatus Eiseniibacteriota bacterium | reverse complement strand
CCCAGACCATTCGCGATGACTTCTACATCACGAACGGTCAGGTCAACGCGCAGGTCCTCATGGGCAACACGCTTTATATTGGCGGTAGTTTCTCGTTTGTTGGCCCGATCACCGGCTCGGGGGTTCCCGTGGATGCCGAGTCGGGCACCGCGGTAACTGGATTCCCTCGGATCGATGGGCAGATCACGGTGGCGCTTCCCGACGGCATCGGTGGCTGGTACCTGGGCGGTTCCTTCACCAAGGTCGGCGCCGTGTCCCGTGCGAATCTTGTGCATGTGCTGGCCGACTATTCGGTCGAAGCCTGGACCCCCAACCCCAATGGGCAGGTGCGGGCATTGGTCGTCTCGGGCGACACGCTGCATGTGGGTGGGGACTTCACCTCGATCGGCGGGGCAAGCCGCAATCGCATCGCCGCAATCAGCGTTGCAACCGGGACCGCGATGGCGTGGAACCCGAACGCGAACGGATCCGTGCGCACGCTGCTCAAGCGTGGCCCCACCCTGTTCGCGGGCGGCGCGTTCACGACCATCGGAGGCCAGACCCGCAATCGCATTGCGGCGCTCAGCGTGACCACTGGCTTGGCGAGCACATGGAACGCGAACTCGAACAGCCAGGTGTCGGCGCTCGCACTCGCAGGCGATACGCTTTACGCGGGCGGGCAGTTCACGGCCATCGGCACCGCAGCTCGGAACCGTATCGCTGCAGTGTCCTCGAGCACGGGGCTGGCATTCGCCTGGAATCCCAACGCGAACAACCAGGTGCTCACGCTCGCGCTTTCGGGTGCCACCCTTTACGCAGGCGGACAGTTCACCACCGTCGGTGGGCAGTCGCGCAATCGCATCGCCGCGCTCGCCGTGGCAACGGGCCTTGCCAGCAGTTGGAATCCCAATGCGAACAGCACCGTTCAGACCTTGGTCGCCAGCGGCGACACTCTCTTCGCTGGCGGCGATTTCACCGCAATCGGCGGTCAATCGCGCAGCCGAGTGGCAGCACTTTTCGCCTCCACCGGACTTGCGATGTCGTGGAACCCCGCTGCATTCGGGAGTGTGACCGCATTGGCTCGCGAGGATGGCGTGCTGCTGGTGGGCGGCGCCTTCAATGCGGTCGGCGGCGTCCGGCGCAACAATCTCGCAGCGTTCGATGTCACTTCGGGTCAAGCGCTCGACTGGAACCCCAACGCGAACAATCAGGTGCTCGCGCTCCAGGCCAGCGCGAACGCACTTCTGGTCGGCGGTAGCTTCACCCAGGTTGGAGGCCAGATCCGCAACGGGATCGCTGCGATCGATTTCAGCAACGGGCTCTCGGCCGCGTGGGACCCCAATGCGAACGGCTCCGTCTCGGCGCTCGCGCTCTCGGGCAGCATCGTCTATGCGGGCGGCCAGTTCTCGAGTATCGGTGGACAGACCCGAAGCAATCTCGCCGCCCTCGACCTGACCACCGGGTCAGCCACTTCGTGGGATCCGAATGCGGACGACCAGATCCTGGTGATCGAGCCGAATGGTTCCACGGTCTATGTCGGCGGCAGCTTCACTGTCGTCGGTGGAGCCGCGCGGGATTTCCTGGCCGCGCTGGACGCGACAACCGGCACCGCCACCGCGTGGGATCCGGCGCCCACCGGAACCGTGCGGACGATCGTCGCTTCGTGTGACCGGGTGCTCGTCGGCGGATTCTTCTCCAGCGTGGGTGGCCTCACGCGCAACCAACTTGCCAGTCTGAACCCGACCACAGGCCTGGCCGATTCCTGGAACCCGGATCCGAACGGACCGGTGTTCAGCCTTGCGTGGGGCGGCGGAGCTCTCTATGTGGGCGGAGTGTTCGGCACAATAGGCGGTCAATCGCGCAATCGGCTGTCGGCTATCAGCCCCACCACAGGGCTTGCGACCAGTTGGAATCCGAGTGCGAGCGGCACGGTGCGCAACATCCTTGTGCGCGGCGGCATGGTTTACGCGGGCGGCAGCTTCACCGCGATCGGCACGACGCCTTCGGGCAATCTGTCGGTGATGACTGGCGATGCCAACCTGTCGTGCCCGACGATCACTCTGCCCATTCCACCGGCTCCGAACGGCGTCGTGGGAATGGCCTACAGCTTCACCGCAACGCCGACGGGAGGCGCAGGGCCGTATTGTTTCGCCGTGAGCGCTGGGAGTCTGCCGCCTGGAGTCTCGCTCGCGCCCGGCACGGGAACACTCTCCGGCACGCCGTCCGCGGTGGGTGTCTATGTGTTCACCCTGACGGCCACCGACCACAATGGCTGCACAGGCAGTGAGGCGTACACCGTGAGCGTGTTCGGCTCACCGGTCACCTCGTTGGTCACCGCCGTGGGCACGAACGAGTGCATCACCCCTTCGCAACCCTGCGTGAGTGTCCCGTTCATGTTCTCGCGCGGCGACTCCATGCCTCTACGGGCGATCAGTGTGACCTTCCACATCGAGACCGCGAAGTTGGCGTTGTGCACGGCGGGGCCGGCGAGCGCGAGCATCCGCGCCGGCAGTTGGCTCACCGCATTCCCGAACAACAACTTCCAGGTCACCAGTTTGGGCAGCGGAAACTACAGCGTGGATCAGGTGCTGCTCGGTGCGCCTTGTGGCGTGACCACGGGCGGTGAGTTGTTCGTGGTCGACCTCCAGTCGATGGGGTTCGATGGGGCGGCCGCCGTCACGGTCACATCGGTCAGCGCGCGCGACTGCGACAACGGCCCGATTGGCGTGAACCCCGGCCCGGCCGGCAGCGTGAACATCCTTGGCACTCCCATCGCCGTGCTACCGGCTTCGCTCTCGGGTGGACTTGCGGGCAGCGCGTTCTCGCAGGCCCTGAGCACCTCGGCTGGCACTGCACCGATCCGCTACGCGGTCACGGCAGGGTCGCTTCCGCCCGGCCTCGC
>JANLOU010000434.1:0-2492 GCA_031366735.1 Candidatus Eiseniibacteriota bacterium | reverse complement strand
GCAGATTCCCGTCGAATCGATTCCGATTGGAGTTGTCGAGGAACACGCCGATGGTGTTGCCGACGATGCGATTGCCGCGGAACACTCCGTCGGAACAGTCGCGCAGCAGCAGGCCGTAGGTGCGCGAGCCCTGGTTGTGCACAAAGGCGTTGCCTTGGACTCGCAGGCGGTTCGAGAACATGATCGCGCAGCCCGCGATGTTGCGGGTGAATCGCGACTGGCGCAGTTGGCCGTCCTGGCAATACATGGTGTGCAGCCCGTAGCGCGCATTGTCATGCAGCAGCGACTGGTCCACATGTGCGCCGTGCGCGAACGAGAGGTAGATCGCGTCCGCGAAGTGGGATACATCCGCGTTCACGATGCGCGCATCGGGGCTGTACCACAGGTGGATGCCATTGCCGCCCGCGGCATCCATTGACGCATGCTCCCGGCGGTTCTCGTCCGGTGCGATGCTACCGACCAGATGCACATCGCGCACCGCGAGATCCCCCGAGCGCTCGGCATAGATGCCGTAGAGCACATCGTGCATCACAAGCCGCGAGAGTCGTACTTGTTGTGAGATCAGCACCTCGATGCCGGCGTCGGTGTCCATGGTCGAGCGGCCGCTGTTGCGGACCACCAGGTCCTCGATCACCGCGCGGTCGGCATGCACCGTGATGACGGAGTTCTTCCCGCCCCCATCGACCACCGTGCCCGGCTCGCCGCGAAGCACCACCGCCGCGTGTACTTCCAAAGGACCCGCGTGGACGCCACGGAGCAGTTGCACCGTGTCGCCAGCTGTCGCCTCCGCCAACGCGTTCGCCGCAGCGCCGGGCAGAGCGGGGACGCGCCAGCAGCGAGCCCAGGCCGGTGGGGCCGCAAACAACCCGAGGATCACGAAGGTCGGAAGCAGTCGCATGGTCAGCTCGCCTTCGGCCCTGGCTCGATTGCCGCAGCGCGGCGCTCGAGCAGGAGGATGACCGGGCCCAGCAGCCATGCGACTCCGAGCAGCACCGTGCCCGGCCCGGGGATGCTGAGCACCTTGAAATTGGCCATCTGCTTGAAGCCGATGAGCGGCGGCGTGAATGTGGGAAGCTTGATGGCCGCCCTCGGATCGAGATCGTGGCCGTAGTGGTAAAGCCACATCGCATAGTCGCGGAACATGTAGACCGCGAACCCGGTGAACGCGAGCCAGCCCAGTACCGCGAGCCAGCGGCGATTCAGGAGCCCCGCCAACAGCGCGAACACCCCGAAGCCCGTCAGGGCCTGAGGCAAGTAGCGGAATTCCTTGAAATCCTCGGCGCGAATGGCATGCATCCCAATGTAATGATTGAGCGTGTTGATCTTGTCGACATCGCCCTGGATGGAGTTCGTGAAGATCATCAGACGCAGACCCTCGCGGTACTGCGGGGCCCACATGCGCATCTCCCAGATGTGCAACACCGGAAAGAAGAACACGGGCAGAAGCACCAGTGCCGCGAGAAACAGGAAGAGTCGCTCCGAGCGCCGGAAGCGGCCACTGAGGTACGAGGTCACGACGGTCTCCTTGCGGCACGGGCGGCCGAGCCCACGCGGGCCCGGCCTGCCAGCGCACGGGTCAGTGCTGAAGCGCCGCGGCCACTTGGGCCACGAGCTTGGGTTCCGGTCGCTGGATGGCAGCCACCGGAGCGCCCTTGGGAGCGATCTCGATGTAGCCCTGCATTTCCTGATGCAACGCGCTACAGAAGTTCGAGCAATAGAACGGGTTGATGCCCGCCTTGGTGGCCGTCCACTGCAGCGTCTTGGTCTCCCCGGGCTCGATCTGCATGTTCTTGTTCGACCACAGGATGCCGAACCCATGCGCGATGTCATCGTCCTGCTCGACGTTGGTCACATGGAAGTAGACATCGTCGCCTTCGCGAACCCGGACTATGTCGGGCACGAAATGCGTGCGCACCGCCAGCACATACACGTCGACCCGATTGCCCTTGCGCTCCACGCGCGCATCCTCTGCGCGCTTGATGGCATAGGGATTCTTGTTCTGTTCGAGTGGGTACACCGTGATGGGCTTGAGCTTCTCGGCGCGGATCATCTGCGCATAGTGCGGCTCGAGATACGTGGGGAAGTCATTGAGCAGTTCCATCTTCGGGCCGCGCAGGTCGATCAGCTGGGCAGCCTCCGGATGCGTCGGGCCCACATTCAGGTAGCGATCCTTCGAGAGCTTGTCGAGCGCGACCACATACTCGCCGGTGGGGTGGCGAGTATCGCCCTCGGACGCCATCAGATGGCCGATCGAGTAGTACACATCGATCTTGTCGGTCACATCCCACGGCGGACCCACCTTCCACTTGGCGATCTGCGAATCCAAGAACAGCGACGTGTAGGCGAAGCCCTTGTCATCGAACTGCGTGTGCAATGGACCCAGGCCGACGGGCACCTTGGCCTCGAGCACATCCTCGTACTTCAGCACCGGGATGCCGCTCTCGTCCCCTGTGAACTTCTTGGCGGCGATGGCAGCGGCCATCTTCTGGTAA
>JANLOU010000344.1:0-7740 GCA_031366735.1 Candidatus Eiseniibacteriota bacterium | reverse complement strand
GTCCGAGGCGATATTCTCGCCCCCGTAGAAAAGCGTGCGCGCGAGCCGCTCGGGAATCACATCGGTATCGCCGCCCAGGAGCACCCACTTCGTGCCCCAGCGCGCGTACGCATCGCGGATGAACATGCGGATGCGATCGGCGTCATCAACGCCATAGGGATACTGCTGCGTGACGAACGAGACCGTTCGGACAACAGCGGGCACGCCGGACTGGGTCTTCCAATCGGCCAACTGTTGGAAGGCCGGCGCCATCGCATCGCTGGTGATGATGAGATAAGCGACCGGGCTACCCAGCACGGATGGCACCTGCTGCGGGCGGAACGGCTCCGCTTGCACCTTATCCCCCGAGGTTGCCGAGCGCAGCACGGTTGCCGCTTCCTTCGCGCTCATCGGGGGCAGGTCGTCCTCCCACTCGGGCACGATGCGCTCGCGGCGGACCGGAGGTTCCGCGCCGGATTCCAGCGTCAGGCGCACGCGGAGCGAAGTCACGCGCTCGAGCCGACCCGCCGCCGGGCTCCACCGCACCGGGGCCCACCGCACGAACGCGACCGAGCGACCCCGCATACCACCTTGTGCGCCCAACTCGACCAGGCGCTCGGGCTGGAATGTGTTCCCCGTGAAGTATGCGGCGGTCGCGGGAGTGCGCACCACGGGTCCCAGCCCTGGCTGCGGCGCAATGCTGGACTGCAGCACGGCATCGCTGGCGAGCGGCGCGGTGACCAGGTTGACCAGCTCGACCGAGGTCACGCGGGTCCCTGCGGGGATATCGATCCGCTCCGAGAGCCACGGCAGGTCGGGGCGGCCGGGCGCGAACTCGCGCATCGCGCCCTTGGCATCCACCACCGTGAAACCGCCCCGCTGGGCCACTGACACACGCGCGGGATCGAGGGTCCATTCGTGTTCGATGCTGCTGGCCGCACGAGCTGAGGGCGCCAGTAGGATCAGGCCGCCAAGGAAGATCGTGGCGATCGAGCGCAAGCGCATTCGAGGTCTCTCTCCCAGGAATCGGGCACAGGATGGATCCGATGAAAAGCAATCGACCGCTGGGCCGCGTGAACAGAGGCCCATGGGTCGGATGAGCTGGCTTGTGCGCAGGTGCAGAGCCGAGACCCGAACGCCATGCGCCCCTAACGATAGTGAAGCGGACGGGGCAGGGTCAACGACTCAGTGGGGCATGCCCTTGCGCGCGGCAGGCCGTGTGTATTCCGGCCCGTATGCTGGGGCGAAGAACGCAGCGGTCTGGCGCCCCGATTCGACCCAGATCCAAGGCAGGTTGGCGATCGGGAGAACCACCCTTTCCTCGGCCAATCGCTGCTGTGCACGCTGCACATCGAGCGGTTCGGTCGCACCGGAGGCGATGGCGGGATCGAACTCCCGGGTGCGCCAGCCGGTGCGGAATGACCCAATCGCTGGGCCGCGCAGCGGCATCACCAGAGTCGCCAGTTCGGCGGCGGCCCCCTCCCATGGGGCCTGGGCTTCCACCAACTGGGCATGCGCCGCGGCCGGCCGGAGCGGCTCGGCGGCGGCGGCGGCGCCACGCCCAGAGCGCAACTCGGCGTAGAGTCCAGCCTTGGCCCACTGCCCCTGGAGCGTTCGAGCGACCTCCGCCCCCGCACGATCGGCGTCAAAGGCGAGCGTGACATGGAACGAGCCGCCCAGCCCACCCCGAGCGAGCCACGACCGAACCAACGCCGCGTCGAGTGACGGGAAGTCGAACGCGGGAGCACCCGGTAGCCATGCCGTGACCGCCTCGCCCCGCGGACCGAGCGCCTCGAGCAACTCGCGACGGTCGAGCGCGTGCGAGAGGGCGTGGCGCGCGGGGAGACGGTGCATAGGTGGCATGTCGGCGCGAAAGACGAGCAACAATCGGCGCGCGGGACTCGCGTCCATGCGCTGCACTTCAGCGGGCGCCGGCACGGTCTGCTCGAGCAACGCCGGTGGCAGGGGCCAGACCATGCCGGCCGCGTCATGCCGTATGAGCGTGCGCACGCGCGCCGCCCCCACCACGAACGCGATGCGCAAGGTGTCGACGCTGGCCACAACGCCGACCGCGGAATCCGCAGCCACCAGCAGCAGGACTCGACCCGGCGTGTCGTGCGACACGCGATAGGGCCCAAGCCCTACCGCCGTGCCCCACTGCCCCACTCGCGATTTCCACGGGGTGCACACGCCTGGCACCGCGAGCGCATCCAACAGGCGGGGATCCTTGCGCACCAGTCGCAATACCAGCATGCGCGCATTGGGAGTCTCGATGCCCAGCTTTGGGAGCGGCCGGCCCGCCCGCACCTGTGCAACGCCCTGCACAGCGCCCAGTAGCCATGCGCGCGTGCCATGGTCGGGCCGAGCGAGTCCCGCCACGAGCGCTTCGCGAACATGGCCGCTGGTGACAGGCGTGCCATCCGTGAAGCGCAGGCCAGCGCGTAGCAGGAAAGTGAGCGAGAGACTGTCCGCGCCCCACACGAAGCGCTCGGCAGCGGCCAGCACGATGCGGCCATCGGGGTCACGCTCGAGGAGCCCACGCGAGAGCGAGCGTTCGAGCGCGACACGCACAGCGTCGGGCGGCCCATCGGGGTCGAACGCGGGTTCGGTGCAACCCATCGTCCAACGCGCGACCCGCGCAACATGCTGAGCGGGCCCCTTGGCACACCCCGCACCCACGAGCAACGCGAGCGCGAGTAGCGCGAAGCAGGATCGCATCCGTGCGAGAAGGGCCATGGTGGGGCACACTAGGCGCGAGCCCATGCTGCAGCAAGCGGACGCGTTGACCCTCGCTCGCACGCCGCAGTAGCGTGCGGACCATGGCCCCCAACCCGTTCGACATCCGTTTGGCGCGCGCGCAGGAGTCGCTCCGCGCCGCCGCCGCGGACTGGCTGCTGGTCCCCGCTTCGCCGGACTTCCGCTGGCTGACGGGCGCCGCCGCGCGGGTCACCGAGCGCATGGTGCTGCTCGCAGTGCCGGCCCAGGGCGAGGCGTTCGTGGTGGTGCCACGACTCGAAGCCGAGGCGCTCGCGCAGGAGCGTTCCGATCTGGCGCAACTCATCTGGGACGAACAGCAGGACCCGCTCGAGCAACTCGCCCAGCGGGCATCCCTCACCTCCACCACCACGGTCCTGCTCGGCGAGGGCCTGCGCGTGCCACAGGTGCTGCGACTCGCGTCGCGCACGCGTTGCGCTGCCGCAGCGGGGGTGCTGGCGCCACTGCGCGCGGTGAAGGATGCGGACGAGTTGCGCCTACTCGAACAAGCCGCCGCGCACGCGGACCAGGTGGCCGAGGAAGCGGCGGACTTCGCCCGGCCGGGCTGCACCGAGCGGGAAGTCGCGCGTTTCATCACCGCCCGCTTCGAGGCCATGGGCGACACCGACGCGTGGGCGTTGGTGGCGTCGGGGCCACACTCGGCGTTGCCGCACCATCACACCAGCGACCGGATGTTGCGCGCGGACGAGGTGTTGTTACTGGATCTCGGCGCCTCGCACCACGGCTACCAATCCGACATCACGCGAACCTATTGCCTGGGCGAACCCTCACCCACCGTGCGGAACGCGTTCGCACAAGTCGATGCGGCACGCGCCGCCGGCGTGGCCGCGGCGCGCGCAGGCGCGCCGGCGCATGGCGTGGATGACGCGGCGCGGGGCGTGTTCGAAGCCGCCGGACTCGCCGCCTATTTCGTCCATCGCACGGGGCACGGCGTGGGGCTGGAGGTGCACGAATCGCCCTATCTGGTCGCCGGAAATGCCATGGCGCTCGCCGCCGATATGGTGCACAGCGTGGAACCCGGGCTGTACTTCCCCGGGCAGTTCGGCATCCGCCTCGAGGACATCGTGGTCGTGGAGCCGGAGTCGGGACGACGGCTCAATCAGATCGCGTGTGACCTGCGTGTGCCGCGGTTGCGCGCGTGAGCACCGCGCCGGCGAATGCCCCGACCGCGGCCGTGATCCTCGAGGGCCTGAACGACGAACAGTTGAGCGCGGTGACGCACGGCGAGGGGCCCCTGTTGATCGTGGCGGGCGCCGGCACCGGAAAAACGCAAGTGATCACGCGTCGTATCGCGTGGTTGATCGCCACCAAACGCGCGCGGCCCGAACAGATCCTCGCACTGACTTTCACGGACAAGGCCGCCGCCGAGATGGAGACGCGCGTGGACGAACGCGTGCCCTACGGACTGGTGGGTGCCACCATCGCCACCTTCAACGCGTTCTGCGACCGACTCGTGCGTGAGCACGCGGTGGAGCTGGGGCTCACTTCCCAGTTGCGGGTCGAGAACACCGCGGAGATCCTCGTTTTCCTGCGCGAACACCTGTTCGACCTGGGCCTCAAGCGCTACCTCCCGCTCGGCAATCCGGATGCACACCTGCGCTCGTTGACAGGCGTATTCGACCGCGCGCGCAACGAGGATGTCTCGCCTGAGCAGTACCTGGCCTTTGCGCATGCGCTGATGGCCGAGGCGGGCACGGATCCCGAGAAGCTCGACCGCGCCGAGGCGGAACTCGAGAAGTCCCGCGCCTACGCTCGCTATCAGGAACTGATGCTTGGCGCGGGACGCGTGGACTTCGGCTCGCAGATCAGCCTGGCGCTCCGGCTCCTACGCGAACGCCCCTACCTGCTGCGCGAGTACCAGGACCGATTCCGCTGGCTGCTCGTAGACGAGTTCCAGGACACGAACCATGTGCAGTTCGAGCTGGTGCGGCTGCTGGCCGGAACGCGGCGCAACCTGACTGTGGTGGGCGACGACGACCAGAGTATCTATCGCTTCCGCGGCGCGAAGATCGAGAACCTTCTGCAACTGCTCGAGGTGTTCCCAGGCACCCGGGAAGTGCTGCTCAAGCGCAACTACCGTTCGGGCCAGACCATCCTCGACCGCTCGCACCAGCTGATCCAGCACAACGATCCGCACCGGCTCGAGTCCGCACGCGGCTACGACAAGCGCCTGGTGGCGGAGCGAACGCTGGAAGGTCAACGCTTCGAGGGCGCGGTCGAACACCGTGCGTTCCAAACTGCGAGCGATCAGGCCGACATCGTGGTGGGCGAGATCGCTGACGCGGTGACGCAGGGCGGCGCCCGACCGGGCGCATTCGCCATCCTCGCGCGTGCGCACAACCATCTGGAGCCATTCGCGCTCGCGCTCAAGTCACGCGGGGTGCGCTTCCGTCGGGTCGGGATGCGCGGATTGTATTCGCGCCCCGAGGTCCTCCTGTGCCTGAACGCGCTGCGGTCCGTGGCCGACCCCGACGACAGCGCCTCGGTCTACATGGTGCTGGGCGACCCGCTGTTCGGAGCCGACCCCGTGGATCTGGCGCGCCTCGGCGCGCAGGCGCGTCGCATCCATCGCGGTATGCTGCGGGTGGCCGTCACGGCGGCCCAGCACGATCCCGAGCTTGCGGACGCCACGCGCACCGCCATCGGGCGCTTGGTCGAACTCCACCGCGAGCTCGCCGAGCAAGCGGTCCGCCGACCCACCTCCGAAGTGCTGTATGCGTTCGTGCAGGGCAGTGGCCTGTTGGAGCAGATCATGGACGAGGGCGACCCCGAGAACCTCGAACGGGCGCAGAATCTGAACAAGTTGTTCAGCATCGTCTCTCGCATCGGGCCCTTGCTGACGCGCGATCGCGTCGACCAGTTCATCCCCCACCTCGATCTGTTGATCGAGATGGGTGACGACCCCGCGGCCGCCGAACTCGAGAGCGACGAGGAATCCGTGAGCTTGCTGACCGCGCACGGCGCGAAGGGATTGGAGTTCCCCACCGTGTACCTGGTGGACTTGACCGAACAACGCTTCCCTCAGTTCCCCAAGGGCGACAGCATGCCTTTCCCACCCGAGCTGCGACACGCGAGCGGGGACGAGCGCGAGGAGCATTATCGCGAGGAACGGCGGCTCTTCTATGTGGGCATGACCCGCGCCCGGGATCGACTGGTGCTGTGCCACGCGCAGGACCTGGGCGGCAAGCGCGCCGCCAAGCCCAGTCGGTTCGTGCTCGAGGCATTGGGCCTGCCCGCGCCCCCCAAGGGGGCCAAAGGCGCCACCGCGCTGGAATCCATCGCGCGCTACGCGCCCAGCGCCGACGCCCCTGCGCCGGCGCTGGTCCCGATGGGAGACGACGAAGTGCTGACGCTGTCGCATTCGGCGATCGATGCATTCCTCGCGTGTCCGTTGCGCTACTACTTCTCGCATGTGGCACAGGTTCCGTTGCCCTCGGAACCCACGCTCATGTATGGCAATGCCATCCATCATGCGATCAAGGTCTGGCATCAGCACCTGCTCAAGGGCCTGCCCATCGTGACGCAGGATGTGATTGCCGCCTACGAGAGCATGTGGTCGAACGAAGGCTTCCTCACGCTCGCGCACGAGGAGCGCATGTTCGCGCAGGGCCGCGAAGCCCTCGAGCGATTCGTGCGACGCGATCTGGCCGCAGGCATCAAGCCCGTGGCCATCGAAACCGAATTCCGGTTCCGCCTCGGGGCCGATCATGTCACTGGACGCTTCGACCGTATCGATGAGCGCCCCGAAGGCATCGTACTCGTGGACTACAAGAGCTCCGAAGTGAGTGAAGCGGACGCTGCAGCCGCACGCGCAAAGGAAAGCGCGCGCGATGGCCAGTTGGGGCTGTACGCACTGGCGTATCAAGAGACGCGGGGCGTGTTGCCGACACGGCTCGAGCTGCACTTCGTCGCATCCGGCGTGATCGGCGCCGCGGATGTGGAACCCGAATATCTGGAGCGTGCGCGCGAGCGGATCGCCACGGCAGCGCGTGGCATCCGCAGTGCCCGCTTCGACGCCACGCCGGATGCGCGCACCTGCGCCCACTGCGACTACCGTCATCTCTGCCGCCACAGCGCGGCACGGAGGAATCCATGAACCCGACCGACCCCCAGGCGCTGCGCGAAGCTGCGGTCACTTTCGCGCGCGAAGCGGGCGCGATCGTGCGTCAGGGCTATGGCCGGATCCACGCCCCCGAGCATAAAGGGCGCATCGATCTGGTGACCGAATACGACCGGCGATCCGAGGCACTCCTGCTGCGTCAGATCCGCACCTATTTCCCCGGGCATGGGATCCTCGGCGAGGAATCCGGGGCGCACGATGCGGTGAACTCCACGGTGCGCTGGATCCTCGATCCGCTGGATGGCACCACGAACTTCGCGCACAACTACCCGTTCTTCGGCGTCTCGATCGGCGTCGAGATGGCCGGCGTCATGGTGGCGGGCGCCGTCTACGACCCCGTGCGCGACGAGATGTTCGATGCGGTGGCGGGTCAGGGCGCTCGCCTCAATGGCGACCCCATCCAAGTCTCGTCCACCTCGCACCTCGAGGACGCCCTGTTGGTCACGGGCTTTCCCTATGATGTGCGCGAACATCCCGAGCGCCATCTCCCGCTGTTCCAATCATTCCTCGTGCGCGCCCAGGGGATCCGCAGGGATGGCTCGGCCGCGCTGAATCTGTGCTATCTCGCCATGGGCCGCTTCGACGGTTTCTGGGAAGGCAGCCTCGCTGCGTGGGACATGGCGGCCGGCTCACTCATCGTGCGTGAGGCCGGCGGGCGGATCACCAACTATGCAGGTGACCCGTTCGAGCTGGAGGGCCGGCAGATCGTTGCCGCGAATGCCGAGTTGCATACGCAGATGCTCGCCGTCCTGGCGGAGCATCCGGGTGCCATTCGCGGCAGTCGGCCGGTCGCCTGAGCGCGCGATGGCCCTCGCCGCGGAACGCGCGAGGGCGAAGGCAGCGCCGCGACCGTCAGGCCGCTTCGG
>JANLOU010000336.1:0-8472 GCA_031366735.1 Candidatus Eiseniibacteriota bacterium | reverse complement strand
TTCTCTCGCGGGCGCCTCACCCCGCGCTCGTTTGACGCGGCTCGCCTTCGGCCCCTATCTTCCGCGCCGATTCGCCACTGAGTATTCGGGGCGTGGCGCAGCCCGGTAGCGCACCTGCTTTGGGAGCAGGGAGTCGGAGGTTCGAATCCTCTCGCCCCGACCAGCTTTCGCCGGGGGACCATTCGCCCACCGACCGCACGCGGACCGGTGACCGTGACAACGGTTCCCGGTCCGCGTGCGCCTGTAGCTCAGTCGGATAGAGCAACGGATTTCTAATCCGTCGGTCGGGGGTTCGATTCCCTCCAGGCGCACCATGTCGAGCGCCATGTCGTATCGTCTGGATGTAGTTGGGTGGTGGGTGTAGCTCAGTTGGCAGAGCATCGGGTTGTGGTCCCGAGGGTCGCGGGTTCGAGCCCCGTCACTCACCCCATCTTCATCCGGACGAAGCGGCACCTCACCCCCACGCAGCGGAGCGCCGATAACCGCCCCCATGGATCGCCGCGCCAAGATCGTGTGCACATTGGGCCCGGCCACGCAGTCGGCCGAAGCCATCCGCGCGCTGGTGGACGCGGGCATGGATGTGGCTCGCCTGAATCTCTCCCATGGCGAGCACGCGGACCACGCCGCGGTCTATCAACTGGTCCGCGCGGCCTCGGACTCCAGCGGGCGGGCCGTGGGGATCCTGGTGGATCTGCAGGGGCCCAAGATCCGGCTGGGGCACTTCCCCGCCGGCTTCGTGGTGCTCAAGGCAGGGCAGGACTTCACGATCACCACCGAGACGGTCGATGGCACCGAGCAGATCTGCTCGACCACCTACGAGGCGCTGGGCCGGGATGTGCACCCGGGCGATGCGTTGTTGATCGACGACGGCAATGTGCGGCTCGCGGTCGAGGCGACCGACGGGGTGCGCGTGCGCTGCAAGGTGATCGAGGGCGGACGCATCTCGGACCACAAGGGCCTGAACCTGCCGGGTGTGCGCGTGAGTGCGCCGAGCATGAGTGACAAGGACCGCGAGGACCTGAGGTTCGCGCTGACGCTGCGCGTGGACATGATCGCGCTGTCGTTCGTGCGCGACCCCGACGACATCCTCGAAGTGCACGCGATCATGGACGCCACCGGCGGACGCCTGCCCGTGATCGCCAAGATCGAGAAGCCCGAAGCGGTGGAACGACTCGAGGCGATCGTGCAGGCGTTCGATGGCCTGATGGTGGCGCGCGGCGATCTGGGCGTGGAGATCCCGCTGGAACAGGTGCCCTTGGTGCAGAAGCGCGCGGTGCGTCTGGCCCGCGAGCATGCCAAGCCCGTGATCGTGGCAACGCAGATGCTGGAATCCATGATCACGCACTCGCGCCCCACACGGGCCGAGGCTTCCGATGTAGCCAATGCCGTGCTCGACGGCGCCGACGCGGTGATGCTGAGCGGCGAGACCAGCGTGGGCCAGTACCCGATCGACGCGGTCGAGACCATGTCGCGCATCATCGTGGCGGCCGAGGGTCAGGGCCTGCGTACGATGGCGCCCGTCAACACGCGGCCCGAGTCCCGCACGGACGCCATCGCGGCCGCCGCGGTGCGGATCGCCGAGGATACGCATGCGCGGGCGCTGGTCGCGTTCACGCAATCGGGCTCCTCGGCGCGGCGCGTGGCCAGCCATCGCTCCGGCGTGCCGTTGCTGGCGTTCACCAGTGAGCCCGCCGTCCGCAGCCAACTGGCGTTGCAGTGGGGCACCGAGACTTTCGTGGTGCCGCGCATGAGCCACACGGATGACATGGTGACGCAGGTGGATCGCGCGCTGCTCGAGCTGGGCCGGGCCGAGCCGGGCGAGTTCGTGGTCATCGTCGCCGGCACGCCGCCTGGCACCAGCGGCTCGACCAACACGCTGCGGGTGCACCGGCTGGGGAGCAGCTAGGATCAGGAGCCGCGGCGGCCCGCCCGGACTTGCGTCAGACGCCGCTGGCCCGACCACTCTGGCTGCGCACGCGTTCCAACACCATGCGCACCACGCGCAGGAGTTCCTCGCTGCCGAAGGGCTTGATCAACAGCGGGGCGTCGGGATGAGCATGGCTGAGCTGGGCGAATGCATCGCCCGGATAGCCCGTCATGAATGCCAGCCCCAGCTCCGGGCGGGTGCTGCGCAGCGTGTCGGCCAACGCCGGCCCGGTCATCCCCGGCATGATCACATCGGTCAGCAGCATTTCGATGGGTTCGGGCGTGGCGCGCAACAACGCGAGCGCCTCGGTGGCGCCTCCTGCCGACAGCACTTGGAATCCCTGTTGGCGCAACAACTCGACGACGAATGACCGCACGGCGTGCTCGTCCTCGACCACCAGGATCCGCCCGCCGGGTGGGGCGGGCTCGCTCGCGGTCGGGGCCGGCGGTGGTTGCTCGACCTCGCGCGGCGCTTCGGGCAGCAACAGCCGGAAGACGGACCCCTTGCCTTTCTCGCTCTCCACTTCGATGAAGCCCGCGGCGGGTTCCACGGCGCCATACACCGAGGGAAGCCCCAGGCCCGTGCCCCGGCCCGCTTCCTTGGTGGTGAAGAACGGCTCGAACAAGTGCCGCTTCACCTCGTCATCGAAACCATGGCCATCGTCCCTGACCTCGAGGAAACCATGGCGCCCCGAAACCCGCGCCCCGCGGCGCTCGGCGACGGCGTCCGCGAGCTCGACCAGCCCCAGCGTGAGCGTGATGTGCCCGTCCTCGGCGATCGCGTCGCGCGCGTTGAGCACCAGATTGACGATGGCCTGCTCGAGCTGGGCCGGGTCCGCCCACACGCGCGGCGGAACCGACTCACGCACGATCGACAGCACCACCCGCTCGCCCACCACGCGCTGGAGCAACGGCTCCAACCCTTCGACCAGCGCCACCAGATCCACGCTGCGCGGCTCCAGCGACTGGCGCTGTCCGAACGCCAACAACTTGCGCGTGAGCTTGGCGCTGCGGAGCGCCGACTCGCGGATGCGCTCGTAGCCGCGGCGGTCGGGAGAGCCCTCGGGCAGAGCGTGCAACGCCAGCTCGGATTCGCCCAGGATCGCCGTGAGCATGTTGTTGAAATCGTGCGCCACGCCCCCGGCCAGGCGACCCAGCGCTTCGAACTTCTGCGAGTGCTGCTCGCGCAACTGGCCCACGCGCAGCGCCTCGAGATGTTGGCGCGCCAAGGTCACATCGCGAAAACTCCAGACGCGGCCCACCGAGACGCCATCGACACGATGCGGCATGGAGTAGCGCTCGAAGACGCGCCCATCCAGAAAACGCAGCTCGTCGAAGCTGCTGGCCTGATTGTCCCCGTACAGATCGCGCACCTGTTTCTGGAATGCTTCCGGGTCGACGAGTTGTTCCAACACATGCGCCAGCGCGCGCTCATCCTGGCCCGAGGTGAGCACCGCGGCGGGAATGCGCCACATCTCGGCGAAGCGGCGATTCTGGCTGATGATGCGGCCCTGCGCGTCCACCACCAGACTGCCGTCGGTGGTGGATTCCAAGGTGGCGCTGACCAGTGACAGCGCCGACTTGAGCTTGGCGAGCGCCTCGCGCTGCTCGCTCACATCGCGCACGATCCCGACGAAGCGACCATCCGACATCTCGCGCCCGGCAACTTCGGCGCTGAAGCGCGACCCGTTCTTGCGCAGCATGGTGCGCGTGCTGGTGACGATCCGCCCGGTGCGCATGATGCCGACGCTGCGCGGAATCTCAGCGCGTTCCTCGTGCGCGACCAGGTCCGGCATGCGGCGCTGTTGCAGCTCGGCCAACGAATAGCCCGTCAATGCCAGCGCCCGTTCATTGGCGTAGACATAGCGGCCCGTGGCGTCGGCAACGAAGATGCTGTCGGAGGCCTGCTCGAAGATCTCGCGGAACTCGGCGGACGCCTTGGCCATGGCATCGGCCTGCGCCACGCGCGAGGCGCGCCGTTGCAGGAACCCGATCACGAGCGCGAGTATGGGCAGCGTCACCGAGACCGCGATCAAGCGGGACAGAGCCGCCGTGGTGTAAGCGAAAGGCGCCTCGGGCGAAGCCAGGTACCACATCTGGAACGCGATCCCCATGCCGGCGCTGAGCAGACCCGGCCCGACTCCGCCATGCGCGGCGGAAACGGCGATCACGAGCGCCAGCAGCGCGGAGGGGAACTGGAGTTCGTAAGCCGTGCCTCGCAACAGCACGAGCGCGGCAATTCCGACCGCGGTGAACAGCGGTCCGACCAACCAGCGGCGGAGCTTGGGCGAGGCGGGTGTGGGGCGTGCGGCCGGATGAGGCACAGGTCACTCGAATGCAGGGAGACGGGTAGCGCTCTAGCTTCTGGGGGGACGAGCGCTGCGTCAGACTACAGTTTGCGCAGTTGGGCGGCCAGCGCTTTCGCCGCACTCCCACGGTGCGAGATCGCGTTCTTCTGGTCGTCGGACAGTTCGGCCAGCATGCGGCCGTCGGGGAGTTCGAACACCGGGTCGTAGCCAAAGCCCCCGCTGCCGCGGCCTGCCAGGGCGATGCGGCCCTCGAGCACCCCCTCGGCGACCCGTTCCCGCCCGTCGGGGGACACCACCACGCACACGGTCCGGAACCGGGCGGTGCGCTGGGCCGGCGGGGTGTGGGCCAACTCGCGGAGCAGCCGCTCGATGTTCGCGGCATCGCTCGCGCCGGCCCCTGCGAACCGCGCCGAGTGCACCCCGGGCGCGCCGAGGAGGGCGTCCACCTCGAGCCCGGTGTCATCCGCCAGTGACGCCACCCCGGTCCGGGCGAGCGCGGCGAGCGCCTTGATGCGCGCGTTCTCGAGCAGCGTGGCGCCATGCTCGTGCGGCGCGACGGCCCCGGGCCAGTCCGCCAGCGGGACCAGCTCCAGGTTCGGCAGCGCGAGCAGCGCCTGCAGCTCACGCGCCTTCCCGCGATTGAATGTGGCCAGCACCAAGCGCATGGGACCTACTCGGGCAGCAGGCCAGAGCCGGACAGCAGCTTGCGCTGGTAGGCCGTGATCCGGCGCAGGCCCACTTTGGCGGTCTGGATCATGGCGCGCAGCTCGGCGTCGGTGAAAGTGGACTGCTCGCCCGTGCCCTGCACTTCGATGAAGCGCCCCTGTCCGGTCATCACCAGATTCATGTCGACATCGGCCGAGGAGTCCTCGATGTAGTCCAGGTCCAGACACGGCACGCCCTTGACCACGCCCACCGAGATGGCAGCCACCGAATCGCGCAGCGGCGCCTTGGTGAGCGCGCTCTGGTTGCTGAGCGTGACGAAGGCATCGTGCAACGCCACGAGCGCGCCGTTGATGGCCGCCGTGCGCGTGCCGCCGTCGGCCTCCATGACAACGCAGTCGAGCGTGATGGTGCGCTCGCCGAATGCCGTGAGGTCGGTGACCGCGCGCAGCGAGCGACCGATCAGCCGCTGGATCTCCTGCGAGCGGCCGCCGGTCTGGCTGGTGCGCGGCGTGCGCGTGTGCGTGGCGCGCGGCAGCATGGAGTACTCGGCCGTGACCCAACCCTTGCCCGAGTTGCGCAGCCACCCGGGCACACGCTCCTCGACGCTCGCGGTGCACAACACCCGCGTGCCGCCCATGCGCACGAGCGCGGAGCCTTCGGCATGGGACATGACACCGCGTTCGATCTTGAACGGCCGCGGCTGGCGCGGCGTGCGCCCGTCGTGGCGCGGTGCGGGAGCTTCGCTCGAGGGCTGCGCTTCACGATCGCGGATCGGCTGGGGCTTGCGGGTCACGACAGGGTTCCTCCGGGGGCAGGGCGACCGTGGGCGCGTTCGAACCACGGCAGATCGGTCTGGTCGACAACGGTGACATGCGGCAGTGGACGGCCCAGGAATGTTTCGGCGACTCGCGAGAAGCTGCGCCGACGAGGCTCGTCGCTGAGGAAGAAGTGGTGTTGCGCTCCCTTGCCGCCAACGGCCTGCGCCAGTTGGCCGCGCTCGGCCAGCAACTTCGCCGTGGCGCGAGCCGCCTCGGCGCCCGAGTCGATGAGCCGCACGCCGGGCCCCATGAGATCCGCAATGAGCGGCGACAACAGCGGGTAATGCGTGCAGCCCAGGATCAGGCTCTCCAGGTGCGCGTTGCGCAACTCGGCCAGATACTCCTCGGCCACCGCGCGCGTGACCTTGTGCTCGAGCCAGCCTTCCTCGACCAGCGGGACGAACAACGGACACGCCCGCGAGATCACATTTGCAGCGGGTGTGACGCGCTGGATGGCCTCCAGGTAGGCGCCGCTGCCCACGGTGGCCAGCGTGCCGACCACCCCGATCATGCCCTTGGGGCTGGCGTGCACCGCCGCCTGCGCGGCCGGCTCGATCACGCCCACGATGGGCACTTCGAAGCGCGCGCACAACGCATCGAGCGCGTGACTGGAGGCCGTGTTGCACGCCACCACCACGCACTTGACGTTCTGGCGCACGAGGAAGTTCGTGATCTCGAGCGAGAAGCGGGTGATCGTCTCCTTCGACTTGTTGCCGTACGGCAACCGCGCCGTGTCGCCGAAGTAGAGCACGGACTCCTGCGGCAACTGACGGAACAGTTCGCGCACGGCGGTCAGACCGCCGATGCCGGAGTCGAACACGCCGATGGGTCGATCATCATGGAGCACAGGCATGCGTTCCTCTCAGGGCCAGTCGTGCGGGTCGAGCGGACGGTCGAGCGGCAGGTGACCGGCCAGCGAAGCGATCGGCGAGCCGCCGCAGACCAGCAACACGCGCTTCACCTCGGGCAGATTGTCACCCAATGTGCGCACGAGTGAAGCCACGAGCAGTTCCTCGCTGCGCGTCCCGCCAACAAAAGCCTGCCGGAAAGCGCCCGAGAGGTCGAGTGTGAGCAGACCCTGATCATCCAGATACGCATGCATCACCAAGGTCCCGGCCGGCAGGATCGCCACTCCCCCGTGCGTCGGACCCTCGTCCAAAGCCTGCACCAACTGCGCCACGCGGTCATGCAGGGCGTCCTGCTCGAGCATCTCGCGCGTCTCACTCACGAGCCGCTCGCCGAGCGCGTCCGGGAAGTACAGCGTCATCGAGCGCATGCCGGCCTGCGTGGTGTCGGCGGCCACGCTGGCCACGACGCCGCGCGGCGCGCGCGAGGCCCACCAGCGGACGCCCGCGAAGCCGAGCACCACGAGCGCGCCCAACAGCAATCCCACGCGGGCCAGTCGCGAAAGCTTATTCATCGCGTTGGTACGCCACGACGCCATCGGCGATGGCGACTGCGAGCAAGCGCAGGCCCGCGGGCCGCATCAGGCGGGAGCGGTCATCGGGCGAGCTGAGGGTGGCGCACTCCACCAGCACGCCGGGCGCATTGACACCCAGGAGCGGCACCGGCAAGCGCTCGCGCACCCGCACCGAGCCGAACCCGCGCTGTTCGAGCGAGCCCGCCAGGGATTCCGCCAGCGAGCGACTCGAGACGGCGTACTGCACCGCCACATCGCGCCACGCCGTGAGCGACACGGGAGCATATCCCGCCGCCGAAGCGTCGGGCGTGTTGGCAGCAGGGCAGAAGATGCTGATGCCGTGCGCGCGCGGATCCGGATAGTGATCGAAGTGGAGCGAGACCACGAGGTCGGCCCGGGCCCGATTGGCGGCTTCGGCGCGTTGCTCCTGCGGCACCGAGCGGTCCTCGGTGCGCGTCAGCACCACGCGTGCGCCGGTGCGGCGCTCCAGTTCTGGCACCAGTAACCGAGCCAACTGCAGCGTGAGCTCCTTTTCGATGACGGTGCCCGCGTGCGTGCCCATGTCGGAGCCGCCATGCCCGGGGTCGAGCACGATCACCTGCACGCTGCGCGGGCCGGCCGGGGACTCGGCGGCGAAACGCTCCAAGCCGGGAGCCGCCTCGCGCGTGAACTCCAGCGTGACGCGCGCCGCTTCGTGCACCACGCGGTAGCCACCGGTCTCGGGCGCCAACGCCAGCTCGAACACCACGCCCCCCGCGGAGGGCAACACGCGCAGGTCGCGCACCAATCCGTCATCGGGCAGCGAGTCGGGAAGCACGCCGGCGAACGCGCCGGGCAGGCGCAGACGGAACCGCGCGCGACTGCGGCCAGCCACATCGGCGGCGTCGGCGCGCTCGGCGGGGAAGGTGAGCCGCGTGATGCCCGCCACCACCTGCACGCGCGGCGAACCCACGAAGCCATCGGGCGGGGCGACGCGCACGACCCGAGCGGCGGGATCGAACACGAGGCGCGTGAGCGAGGAATCGCGCGGCAGCGCGGGCAGCAATGAGATCGGCACGAACAGTTCGCCCGCGCGCGAGCGCACCGAGCCGGCCAGACGCACCGTGCGGTCGTCGACGATCGCGATGGGCGCATCGACCGTGAGCGTGATGCGCAGCGTTCGTGCGCGCAACACCAGCTTGCGCACATCCGCGCGCCAGAAGCGCGAAGCATCCAGCAGGCGCGCCAGATCCTGCGAGCTCATCATGTCGACGCCATCGATGGCGACGACCGGCGCCGAGAGCACTCCGGCGGCGGCGGGCACCGCGAGCTGCGCAGGGTCGGCCGGCGCCGG
>JANLOU010000296.1:0-6191 GCA_031366735.1 Candidatus Eiseniibacteriota bacterium | reverse complement strand
TGGTGACACTGAACGATGCCGGCACGATCGCGCCCGAGCGTATCTGGCGGCGCATGCGCTTCGAGCATCCGATCTTCACACGCGATTCACTCGCGGCGCAGGCGCGTCACGCGGAAGTGAGCGGCGTGGACCGCGTGCACTTCTGCGGCGCCTATTGGCGCAACGGTTTCCATGAGGACGGGGTCGTGAGCGGCCTGGCGGTGGTTCAGGCATTCGCGCGCACCGCGGTGCCCGCATGACGCCAGCCAGCGCGCTCTACCTGGGTTGGGTGCGACACCGGCGCAGCGCGCCGCGCGAGCACAGCTTCACCTATCCACTCTTCATGTCGTATCTGGACCTGGGCGAGTTGGATCGGGTCTTCGCGGGACGCTGGTTCTGGAGCACGCGGCGCGTGGCGCTCGCATGGTTCCAACGCTCCGACTACCTGGGCGATGCCACGCAACCGCTGGATGCCAGCGTCCGCGACCTGGTCGAGCAGCGTACCGGCGCGCGGCCCAGCGGGCCGATCCGACTCCTCACGCATCTTCGCATGTTCGGGATCGCCTTCAACCCGGTGAGCTTCTACTACTGCTTCGACCCCTCGGGCGAACACATCGAGGCGATCGTGGCCGAAGTGAGCAACACGCCGTGGAACGAGCGCCACTGCTATGTGCTTGATGCGCGCTCCGGCACTGGCCCGCTGATGTTCCGGGTCCAGAAGCAACTGCATGTCTCCCCGTTCATCGGGATGGATGCGTGGCACCACTTCCATTTCTCGCCCCCCGCGGCGCGCCTCGCGGTGCATATCGAGGACCACCGGGCGGGCGAGTGCTTTTTCGACGCCACGCTCTCGCTCAAGCGTCACGCGATCACCACGCGATCACTCGCAAGCACGCTCGTGCGCTATCCCTTCATGACGCTGCAGGTGTTGCTGGGCATCCACTGGGAGGCGCTCATGCTGTGGTGCAAGGGCGTCCCCTATCAGCCGCATCCGCGCGATCTCGAGCAGGCTTCCCTTCGGAGGACTCGGTGACCTCTTCCACGCCACGCATGGCCGCACTTCCCGCTTCGAGCCAGTGCGCCTCCATGGCCGAACGACTCGCGCGCCGCGGCGTGCTCAATGCCCTTGCGAAGCTCCAGTCGGGCCGGCTCACGGTGCACGAGGGCGCCGACGCGCTGCACATGGGCCAGCACAGCGCCGAGCAAGCGCTCGACGCCATGCTGGTGGTGCACGAACCTGCGTTCTGGCTGGAGTTGGCCACGGGTGGCAGTGTCGGCGCCGCCGAGTCGTACGCCCGTGGCGAGTGGCACACGCACGACCTCACCGCGCTCATCCGCCTGTTGGCCCGTGACCGATCCGCGTTAGCCGGACTCGAAGGTGGGCTCGCGCGATTGCGCGCCCCGCTGCTCAAGGGCCTGCATGCGCTGCATCGAAACACCCAGGCGGGTGCTCGCCAGAACATCGCGGCGCACTATGATCTGGGCAATGAGTTCTTCTCGCTCTTCTTGGACCCCACACTCATGTACTCGTGCGCGATCTTCCCCAGCGATGGCGCCACGCTCGAACAGGCCGCGCTGCACAAGCTGGATCGGGTGTGCGATCAACTCCAACTGCTGCCTGGGCAGGAGGTCCTCGAGATCGGCACCGGTTGGGGCGGTTTCGCCATCCATGCGGTGCGCCGCCACGGCGTGCGGGTGACCACCACCACGATCTCGCGAGCCCAATACGAGTACGCCACCCAGCGCGTGCGCCAGGCCGGCCTTCAGGATCGCATCACGGTGCTCTGCGAGGACTATCGCGATCTGCCCAAGCTGGCTCGGCGATTCGACCGCCTGGTGTCGATCGAGATGATCGAAGCGGTGGGGCACGAATACCTGAACACCTACTTCCAGATGGTCGACCACATGCTCGCCCAGGATGGTCGCGCCGTGCTGCAGGCCATTGTCATCCGCGATCAGGACGAAGCCGCCTATCGAGGCAGCGTCGACTTCATCCAGCGCTACATCTTCCCCGGCGGCGCACTGCCTTCGGTGCGTGGCATTGCGCATGCCGTGGCCGATGCCACCCGGCTGCGCACCGAGTCGGTGCAGGATTTCACGCCCCACTACGCGCGCACGCTGCGCGCCTGGCATGCGCGTTTCGAGCAGAACCTCGATGCCATCCACCGACTCGGCTTCGATGAGCGCTTCGTGCGGCTGTGGCGCTGGTATTTCGCCTACTGCGAGGCAGGGTTCCTTGAGCGCACCTGCGGGCTGGTGCATGTCACGCTTGCGGGCCCGACGCACGGGCGCGGCGACGGCGCGCCGGCGAGGGCATGAGCATGCCGCTCGTCATGGAAGCGGTCGAGCGTGGCCTGGTTCCCGACCGGCTGATCCGGGCCGGCATCCGCCGGCTGCTCGCACGCAAGCTGCAGCACGAGCGCCGCGGTGGCCCCGACGCCCAGCGCGAGCGTCGCGCGCGACTCCTGACGGCGATGCAGGACTCGGCCATCGCGCTGCACACCGGAGACGCCAACCGACAGCATTACGAGCTGCCTCCGGCTTTCTTCGAAGCGGTGCTGGGCGGACGCCTCAAGTATTCGAGTGGCTACTGGCCGGAGGGCGTGCGTGCGCTCGATGACTCGGAGGAGGCCATGCTCGCGCTCACCTGCGAGCGGGCAGGACTCTGCGACGGCCAACGGGTGTTGGAGTTGGGTTGCGGCTGGGGATCGCTGACGCTGTGGATGGCCCAGCACTATCCCGCCGCACGCATCACCGCGGTGTCGAACTCGGCGCCGCAGCGGCGGTTCATCGAAGCGCGCGCCGCGGCGCAGGGCCTGCGCAATGTCGAGGTCCACACCGCCGATATGAACACTTTCGCCCCAACCGGCACCTTCGATCGCATCGTGTCGGTCGAGATGTTCGAGCACATGCGCAACTGGCCGCAGTTGCTGGACCGGGTGGCGGGCTGGCTCGCCCCAGAAGGCGCGCTGTTCCTGCATGTGTTCTGCCATCGCGACCTGCCCTACTTCTACGAAGTGGATGGCGCGAGCGATTGGATGGCGCGGCACTTCTTCACGGGCGGCCTCATGCCGTGCGAGGACCTGGTGCGTGATTGTGCGCGTCTGCTCCGAGTCAGCGAGCAATGGAGCGTGCCGGGTACGCACTACGCCCGCACCTGCTTCGCCTGGCTCGCGCGCCAGGACGCGCACCGCGACTCCCTCCTGCCCTTGTTCGCGCAAGTCTACGGCGCTGGCGATGCCGCGCGCTGGTTCGAGCGCTGGCGGGTGTTCTTCCTCGCGTGCGGCGAGCTGTTCGACTACGCCGGGGGCACCGAGTGGTATGTGACCCATGTGCGCCTGCGCGCAGCGCCGCCGGCGCAGGGAGAGCGACGCGCATGAGCCCACTCGCCGCCTTGTTCGTGGCGCTCGGTGTGATACTGACGCTGCTGACGCTGGTCTGGGCGGCCAGCGTGCGCGCGCAGGATGCAAGTCTTGTGGACCGCGGGTGGGGACCGGGATTCGCGGTACTCGCGTGGCTGTGGCTGTGGGCAATGGGAGCCGCCAGCCCGCGCACACTCCTGTTGGCCGCACTCGTGACGATCTGGGGCCTGCGCCTGGGGTGGCACATCACCCGGCGCAATCGCGGCCACGGTGAGGACGCCCGCTACACCGCGATGCGTGCGCACTCGCCGCACACCTTCTGGTGGAGCAGTCTGGTTACCATCTTCTGGTTGCAGGCGATGTTGCTCTGGGTGGTGGCGCTGCCACTCTTCTCGGCCATGCGTCCCGAGGCGCCGCGCGGATTCCAGCCCACGGATATCGCGGGTGTGTTGCTGTGGTGCGTGGGATTCGGCTTCGAGTCGCTGGGCGATGCACAGTTGGCGGCCTTCAAGCGCGATCCCAACAACCGCGGACGCGTCATGGACCAGGGCCTGTGGCGGTACACGCGACACCCGAACTACTTTGGTGATGCCGCGCTGTGGTGGGGCTTCGGCCTGTTCGCGCTCGCCACGCCCGGCGCGTGGTGGACGCTGGTGGGCCCCGCCATCATGACCACCCTGTTGGTGCGTGTCTCCGGGGTGGCGCTGCTCGAGAAGTCGATGGCCACGCGCCCGGGCTACCGGGAATATGTCGAGCGGACCAGCGCGTTCTTCCCGCTGCCACCGCGGCGCAGACGCAGTCGCGGCTGAGCCTCCCGTCCGCGCCGGCTTCCATGGCGCGCGACTCTTTCAGAAGGTCACACGCAGCGCCAGCGCCGGCGCACCCGAACCCGGCGCACGCACTGGCGGGCAAGGCGCAGCGGATCTACGAGCGCATCTACTGCCAGCGCGGCGAGGTCGAGAACCGGATCATTGACAGGGTGACTGCCGTAGCAGTCGGCAATCCGAACCGGATCTCAGTGATGGCCCGCACGGGGCTTGGCACGCACTGCGCGAGTTCGACCGAACTGGTCGGAGGTGGTGGTGGAGGGGTTAGCCGAAAGGCGGCCAATCCATCGGCGGGAATGCCTGCGGCGCGCGAGAATCCGCCCTCAACATGCAGAGCGTCCCCGCCATCGAGACCAGGATTCCGGGGGAACCCAAGATTGAAGATCTTGGCTAGAGTTTGCACATCTTGCTGCTCAGGGGGCGGCGGCCGACGCTCGATGGCCGTCCTTCCCGACGACCGGAGCCGAAGCTAGTGGACTCCCCCGCAAGGATCAGTGGGGTTTCGCGCCCCCCCTCCAGCGCACGGTACTGATCGTGCATCACTCACCCTATGCCGCGGAGCAGATGGTGATAGTTGCACCACCTCCTCTGCCGCGCGTGGGCAACATGAGGTTCTGCTCACGGGGTCTTAGACCACCCATTCGTCACCCGCGGCTGGGCCCACGGAATCCTTCGGGCCACCCCCTTGGCGTCTGACTCCATTCAATCTAGAAACCTCCATCTTGCCGTTGCGGGGCAGCAAGCACGCGACGGATCCCACTGTGCCTCAGGAGGATTCCGATGAACAACCGAACGCGCAACTTCGCAACGCTGCCGCTGGCTGTACTGCTGGTCCTTGCGGCTGGATGTAGCGCCTCCGACAAGAGCCCCACTAGCGTGGCGCTCGACATCCTCTCACCGGCGGCGGCGGCCAACAAAGTAATGCAGGGTGACCAAGCGCTAAGCAACATGATGAAGGAATCGTCCATGAATCGGGCGCCTGCTCTCGGCTTCGCGGCGCCTTTCGCGATCCTGGCCGGTTCGACCGTTACGAACACGGGTCTCACCGTAGTGACGGGTGATCTGGGCCTGAGCCCGGGCAGCGCGGTGACGGGCTTCCCGCCGGGCATCGTGAACGGTGTGCAGCACATTACCGATCCGACTGCGGCGTTGGCCAAGGCCGACTTGACCAAGGCTTACAACGATCTGGCTGGACGAACCCTGGCGCCCATCTTGGTCGCCGGAAATCTTGGCGGGCGGACTCTGACCCCCGGGCTCTACAAGTCCACTTCCTCACTGGAGATCTCATCGGGTGATCTGACGCTCGATGCTCGGGGCAATAAGAATGCCGTGTTCATCTTCCAGATGGCCTCGACGCTCATGACGACGTCCGGCCGAGCCGTTATCCTGAGCGGTGGCGCCAGGGCTTCGAACGTATTCTGGCAGGTCGGCAGCTCGGCGACGCTCGGCACGACGTCGGCTTTCAAGGGTACGATCATGGCGGACCAGTCGATCAGCCTGAACACAGGCGCAACGCTCAACGGCAGGGCGCTGGCACGTATCGGTGCGGTCACGCTGGCCGGCAACGCCGTCGTCCGACCGTAACGCTTCATATCCCATCGGCGGGGGGACCCGCCCTCGGGGCTTCGGGACGCTCATCTCCCACCGGCCTGACTTACAGCGGACCGGCATTGAGGTGAGCGTTCAGTCGTGCTTGTCGTTCCCGGGGAGCTTGGTTGAGGGCACCTGTCTTCCCCGCTCCCAGCGGCAGATCTGGTGTTCGTCTTGGCCCAACCGGCTGCGAGTTCCGCTTGAGTCAGGCCGAGGCGTCGGCCGCCGAAGCCGTCGACCGCGCGGGATTCAGCGCGCGCGGCGCGGACCGGGCACTGCGCGTGGCGTGGACGATCGCGGATCTTGCAGGTGATGAACGCGTGAGCGCGATGTGCCTGTCGGAAGCGCTGCAGTACCGGGCTTATGAGTCGCGCAAGTTCGCGATGCCGACATGAGCGCCCACAATCGCGCTTCCCGCAATCCTCGCCGCGCC
>JANLOU010000110.1:0-1623 GCA_031366735.1 Candidatus Eiseniibacteriota bacterium | reverse complement strand
TGCGGTTGATTTCTCGCGGCGCGCAAACCTACCAGAATGTCCAGTTTGCTCTCTACATGCTGGTTGCGGCGCGACAATCAGGATGAGACGGGAGCGACAATCAGGATGAGACTGGCGCCGGGGGTGGGGTGACGGCGGGAGGGCGTTAGCCCGAGCGACGGCAGCCCACCCCCGGCGGCGCGATTTTTCCCCAGGATGTCCACAGGGGAGAGACGTCGTCTGGCGGTCCGAGCGGTTGGGCGCAGCATGTGATTCTTCACGACAGAAGGATCACCGCTTGCCTGGCCAGCACGTCACCGACTGCCAGACGAGGTTGTTCATGGAGTCCCGTCAGACCAATGCCCCCGCCATCGCCGCTGCGAAGGCCGGGTTCAGCCGCGCGACCGGCTACCGGATCGAAGACGATCCGCGGTTGCCATCACAGAAGAAGCCGCCGCGCGACCGCCGGCGTCCAGATCCTCTCGCCGGCGTGTGGGAAGCCGAGATTGTGCCGATGCTCGTGGCCGCCCCCGGCATCCGCGCCGTCGGCGTGTTCGATGAGATCATCCGCCGTCATCCGGAGCTGGGCGAAGGCGTGCGTCGGACACTGGAGCGCCGCATCCGAGGGTGGCGAGCGCTCGAGGGGCCCGAGCAGGATGTCATCTTCCGGCAGGAACACCCACCGGGACGGATGGGTCTCAGCGACTTCACCGACGTGGCCGAGTTCGGCATCACGATCGTCGGCGAGCCGCTGGCGCATCGGCTCTATCACTTCCGGATGGCGTTCTCCGGCTTCGCGCACGCGCAGGTGATCCTGGGCGGTGAGAGCTTCGTGGCGCTGGCCGAAGGCCTGCAGAACGCGCTGTGGGCGCTCGGCGGTGTGCCCGAGCAGCATCGCAGCGATAGTCTGTCTGCGGCGTTCCGCAATCTCGATCGCGACGCTCGAGAGGACCTGACACGGCGCTACGACGATCTGTGTGCACACTACAAGATGACGCCGACCCGCAACAATCCTGGCGTTGCGCACGAGAACGGTTCGATCGAGAGCCCACATGGGCACTTGAAGAAAGCGGTGGAGGACGAGCTGCTGCTGCGCGGCTCACGCGACTTCGAGGATCTCGCCGCATACCGCCGGTTCATCGACGAGATGATCGGGCGGCGCAATGCGCGCAACCGTAAGCAGATCGATATCGAGCGGGCGACACTCGAAAAGCTGCCGGAGTGGCGCACGGCCGACTACGAGGACGCTCGCGTCATCGTCACCTCGAGCGGCGGCTTCACCTTGCGCAAGGTGTTCTACACGGTGCCGTCGCGGCTGATCGGCCACTGGCTGAACGTGCGCGTCTTCGACGACCGGCTGGTCTGCTTCCTCGGCTCCACCGAGGTCGCGACGCTGCGGCGCGGTCGCTCGCCCGATCAGCAGCGGCGCGGACACGTCGTCGACTACCGGCACGTGATCCACGCACTGAGGAAGAAGCCGATGGCGCTGCTCAATCTGGTCTATCGCGACCAGTTGTTCCCGCGTGCCGCCTACGCGCGCGCCTTCGAGGTCCTGCTTGCCAGTGAAGGAGAGAAGCGCGCCTGCCGTACGATGGTCGGGCTGCTCGCGCTCGCCCATGACCAGGTCTGCGAGGCGGAGCTGGC
>JANLOU010000279.1:0-5557 GCA_031366735.1 Candidatus Eiseniibacteriota bacterium | reverse complement strand
AGGTGACCACATCCTCGCCCGTATGATCGAAGAACAGGTCCGCGTTCAGCACACCTCGATTGACGAGCGCCCCGACCATTTCCCAATACGAGATGGTCATGCGGAACCAACGGTCCTCATCGGAATGCGACAAGTACCGGGCCTTGATGTCGGCCCAGCTGGCGTCCTTGGGGAAGTCCGTGAGGAACCACTTGCGCGCCTGACGCAGTTCGGGGTCGCGACGGATCTCGTAGAGGTGGAGCAACAGCTCGGCATCGGCGTGAGTGGGCTTGCGTGCCATGATGCGGTCTCCTCGTTCGCGAGTGACACGGGCGCGCGACCATCCGATCGCGCGCCCTGCAAGCATACTCGGCCCGGCTACTCCGGCTTCCATTCCGGCAGGCGACCCGGAGTCCACGGCGCCCCCGCAGCCTCGGCCCTCGCCTCGAGCCCCGCGAGATCGGTGACGATGCTCTTGAGCGTCGCTGCCAACTTCTGGTACTCGGCCGCCGCGATCGCGTACTGGCGCTCGTGCGTGGTGGTCGGGTCGGCGAGCGTGGACCACGCTCCCCCCACCACCTGATTCAAGCGCTCGGCAAGCGTCGGCGGAGTGGGTTCGTTGTGCTCGCGGATCACCCCATCGCCATGAAGGATCAGATCCAGATCCAACAACCGCGTCTCGATCTGGCGCGCCTGCGCCTCCAGCGCGGCTACATCCCCCGGCGTGTCCTGCAGCGCTACTTTCAGGTGCTTGACGCGGAGCGCTGCCTCGGCCGCCACGCGTCCGACACCGAGCATGGCACGCTGCAGCCGGGTGACCTTCTGTTGGAACGCCACCGTCGCGGCGCGGTCGGTCAGTGCAATCGATTCGCCGCCCAGTGGTACACACTGGAAGCGCTGGGGCTCGCCGAGCGTGCTCACCACCCCATCGATCCGCTTCTCAAAGGACACCGTGTAGGTGCCCGGCAGCGCCAGTGGGCCTCCGCCAGCGTCCTCGAACTCGCCGCGGACGCGGGGCGTGAGCGTCGCCGGGTCGGGGGCCGGATAGCGGAAGTCCCAGCTTGCCCGGTGGAAGCCCGAACCCGTCTCGCCCTTGATCCGGCGCACGATGCGACCCTGCTCGTCCTTGACGGTGAGGATCACGCTCGGGGCCTCCTCGCGCGCCTCGGAACGCAGGCTGTCCCAGCTGGGATAGAAGTTGTCGCCGCCCGTCTTCTGCAGCTCCCGCTCCTTCTCGCGGCGCGCCGCTTCGCGCGACTTCCACTCATCCTTCAGGTAATAAGTGAACACGGCGCCGACCGGGGGGTTGGGCGCGGTGAACATCCGCTCGCCCTGCTCGGCTGGCCCATCACTTCCCATGGGCGCGCTCGGGATGTACATGAGCGCCGTGCGAACCGGGAGCAGCGTCGCGGCCTGTTCGAGCTGCGGCTCCTTCATGAGACGCAAAGCCGACATGTCGTCCAGCACATAGAAGCCACGGCTGAACGAGCAGACGATCAGGTCGTCCTCACGCTTCTGGATCGTCAGGTCACGCACACACTGCATCGCCATGCCGCCCTTGAGCTGCACCCAGCGCTTGCCGCCATTCTGGGTCATGTAGACGCCGAACTCGGTGCCGACGAACAGCAGCTCGGGATCCTTGTGGTCCTCGACGAACGCGTAGACGGTGCAGTTGGCGGGGAGGTCGCCTGCGATGTTGGTCCACGCACGACCTTGATCGCCGCTGCGCAGCACATAGGGTTTGAAATCGCCCATCTTGTGGCGGTCGAATGTGGCGTACACGGTGTTGTCCGCAAACTGCGACGCCACCACGCGCGAGACGAACGCCGACTCGCCCACTCCCGGGAACGACTCGATGCGGCGCCAACTCTGGCCGTCGTTGTCGCTCACCTGGATCAGGCCGTCGTCCGTGCCCACATACAGGAGGCCGGCTTTACGCGGCGATTCGTTGATCGAGACGATGTTGCCATAGAACGAAGTCGAGGCGTTCTTCGCCACGGCATCCACGCTCCAGACGCGACCCATCAGCCTGAGCCGATTGCGATCGATCTGGCGCGTCAGATCCGGGCTCACCGGCTTCCAGGTGTCACCCCGGTCGTCACTCTTCCACACCCGCTGCGAGGCGTAGTACAGCCGCGTGTGCAGGTGCGGGCTGATGATGAGCGGACTGTCCCAGTTCCAGCGACTGCCCGCCTCGCCCGGTTCCGGCTGGGGCTGGATGTCGACGATATTGCCGGTGCGCCGGTCGTGCCGCGCCAGACCGCCGTTCTGGTATTCGGAATAGATGATGTTCGGGTCGGTCGGATCGACCCGTGGCTGGAACCCGTCGCCGCCCAGGGTGATGAACCAATCCGAGTTGCGGATGCCATGCGTGTTCCGCGTGCGAGAAGGCCCGCCGATGGTGTTGTTGTCCTGCGTGCCGCCGTAGATGTTGTAGAACGGCAGGTCATTGTCGACATCGACCTTGTAGAACTGAGTGATCGGCAGGTGCGACATGTACACCCATGTCTGGCAGCGATCGAACGACTCGTACAGCCCGCCATCGCAGCCCACCAGCATGTGGCGCGTGTCCTCGCTGTCGATCCAGACGATGTGGTTGTCCACATGCTTGTGCTTCTCCCCCGCGCGCTTCCAGGTCTTGCCGCCGTCCTCGGTGACCATGAGGAAAGTATCCACCGAGTAGACCCGGCCGGGCTGCTTGGGATCGGCGAACAGCTCGGTGTAGTACTGCGGGCTGGTGTTCATGTAGTCGCCCTGCTTGTTCCAGCTGGCACCGTTGTCATCCGAGCGGTACACACCCTTGGCATCGTTCGCAGCCTCGATGATGGCGTACACCACCTCGGGCGCAGCCGGCGAGAGCGCCAGGCCGATCCGGCCCATGTCCTCGGTGGGCAGGCCGTTCGTGAGCTTCTTCCAGGTCTCGCCCCCGTCCACGCTCTTATAGATGGCGGAGCCCGGGCCGCCGTCGATCAGTGTCCACTCCTTACGATGACGCTGGTAGGTGCTGGCGAACATGATCTGGGGATCATTGGGCGAGAACCAGACCTCGTTGGCTCCCGTCCATTCGTCCACCTTGAGCACCTGCTTCCAGCTCTTGCCCCCATCGACTGTCTTGTACAGCCCGCGGTCGCCACCCGGCGCCCACAGCGGCCCCTGCGCTGCGACGAACACAACATCGGAGTTGTTCGGATGCACGCGGACCATGCCGATATGCTCGGACGCCTTGAGCCCCATGTTCTGCCAGCTGCTACCGCCATCGTCACTGCGGTAGACGCCGTCGCCCCAGCCCACGCTGCGCTGGCTGTTGTTCTCACCACTGCCCACCCACACGGTCATGGGATTCTGCGGGTCGAGCGTGACACTGCCGATCGAGGAAGTGCCCTGACCATCGAAGATGGGTGTGAAGGTCGTGCCGGCATTGATGGTTTTCCAGACCCCACCGTAGGCCGCCGCCACATACCAAGTCCGCTTGTCGCGCGGGTTGACCGCAATGTCGACCACGCGGCCCGAGGTGAGCGCGGGACCCAGATTGCGGAACTTGAGCCCCGCGAATGTGGCGGCGTTGACCTTGGACTTGTCCACAGGCTTGGCCACGGACTTCCCCACGGCGGCGTAAGCGAGCGGAGAGGCGAGCGACAGGCAGAGCAGGGTGCCGAGAAAGCGCTTCATCGGGGACTTCCTCACAGGGATGGCAGGGTGCGCCGTTGCGGGCGGCGCTGGGGGACGCGCGAGTAAGGCCCAGTCCGGAGGTTCCGTCAATGCTGGAGTGGCGGACGCGGCGGCCCCGCCCACCAGAGGCGGTTCCCATGCTTTCCCCGCAGTACAGCCGCCTCGGTGGGCGTGCTAGAGTTTACTCATGAACCCAACTCCATGCTCGGGACTGAAGCGCGTGCCGCATCTGGATGATCTGGTCGAGCGGGACAAGGACCACGACTGTTCGGGATTCGGACTCCACAACATCTGCGTCAAAGTCGACGCCGTGGCCGACCTGCCGAGTCGATTCGGGGACTTCCGGATCGTGGCGTTCTGGAATAATCGCGACGGCAAGGAACACATCGCCATGGTCCACGGCGATGTGATGGGCGCCGAGGACCTCCCCACTCGCCTGCACTCGGAGTGTCTCACCGGGGATGTGATGGGTTCGCTGCGGTGCGACTGTCGCGACCAACTGGAGGAATCGCTGCGGGCGATCGGCGCCCAGGAGCGCGGCGTGGTGCTGTACATGCGCCAGGAAGGCCGCGGCATCGGCCTCATCAACAAGGTGCGGGCCTACGCGCTGCAGGATCGCGGGCTGGATACGGTCGAGGCGAACCTGGCGCTCGGGTTCCGGGACGACGAGCGCGAATACTCGATCGCGGCGCACATGCTGGCCAGCTTGAATGTGGCCTCCATCCACCTGATGACGAACAACCCCAGCAAGATCCAGCAGTTGGAGCAGCTGGGCGTGAAGGTCACGGGCCGCATCCCGCTGGTCATACCCGCGACCGAGCAGAACCGGTTCTACCTCGAGACGAAGGCCGCGCGCTCCGGCCATTTGCTGGCCGTCGACGCCAAACCGCGCATTCCCGAGCAGGATTAGCCGATCTGAGTGCTGCGCCCATCCCCCGCAAGTTGTTAGAATCAAGGGGACCCGGCGAAGTAAGCCTGACCGCGGCGCCGCTTGGCGATCCCGATCCCCACCCCACGCACTGGAGCAACCCGATGGATCCGCGCCCCAACCCGATCGCCGCAATCGCGCTGGCCTGTGCCCTCGGTCTGCTCGCGACCCCCTCGCACGCCGTGAACCTGGTGCCCAACGCCAGTTTCGAGACTTATGCGAGCTGCCCGACCAACTATGGTCAGACCTACCTGGCGGCGCCGTGGGATGCGCCTACCACCGGCACCTCGGATTACCTGAACGCGTGCGCGCCCGTGGTGTTCCCCTCATTGAATGTTCCGCAGAACCAACTGGGTTACCAGAACGCGCTGACCGGTGTGGGCTATGCCGGGCTCATCCCGTTCTCAGCCGCACCCGATTACCGGGAATACATCCAAGCGCCGCTCAGCTCGCCGCTCGTGGCGAACACCCCGTACCTGGTGAAGTTCCATGTGTCGCTCGCCGACAGCTCGAGCCTCACGGTCGACCGACTGGGCGCCTATCTCTCGGTGGGACCCGTGGGGCCGATTCCCAACTATGCCCCGCTCGCACTGACGCCCCAGGTGGAGAGCGTGGCGAATGTGCCGCTCTCCAACTCCAGCGGGTGGACCCTGATCAGCGCGGTGATCCTGGCCGCAGGTGGCGAGGACCACATCACGATCGGCAGCTTTCGCGATGACGCCAGCACCTCGACCTCCGCAGGGCCTGGTACCTGGCCGGGCGGCGCGTACTACTACATCGATGATGTGAGTGTGGAACTGGCGGTGCCGACCGAGCAGGCGTGTTGCATGTCGGACGGAAGCTGCTCGATCCAGTTCCCGGGTGAGTGCGCGCTGCTGGGCGGTTCGCCAGCGGGTCCGGGCACCACCTTCTTCCCCAACCCCTGCGAGCCGACGAAGACACAGTCCAAGACCTGGGGCGCGGTCAAGTCCAGCTATCGGT
>JANLOU010000347.1:0-5255 GCA_031366735.1 Candidatus Eiseniibacteriota bacterium | reverse complement strand
CCCGGCTGCCAACCCGAGGTGAGCTTGTCGAGATCGTCCCAGCCCGAAGGCACACCGGTCACCTGGACCTTGCGCTCGAACAGTTTCTGGATGTTATCGAATGTCGGCTTGAGCAGATCGCGGATGCCGAAGAAACCCTCGCGGATGCGCAGGTCGGTGATCCCGAAGATGCGCGCTTCGGCCGTGTCGAGGATCTGCGCGGTGTCCTCGGCGCCGGCATAGGCTGCTTGCTGGATCTCGGTGGTGGCCTTGATCAGCTTTCGCAGGATCGATTTGGAGTGCACGATCTTGAGGTACTGCTCGACATTGGCCGTGGTGGTGGCGTACTCCATGATCTGCGCCAAGGCTTGGGAGCCGCCCACCGCCTCGAAATCGCCGCGCGTCTTGAGCTCCTCAGAGACCGTGATGATGTCGGCGGGTTCGCTGCGGTTGTAAAGCGCGACGATCGCGGTGTAGAGCTTGGCATGCGAGGTGCGATAGAACACCGTCTCATCGATCATCTCGACCGCCAGCCCGATCGCCGTCTGGTCCAACAGCATGGCCGCCAGGATCGAGCGCTCGGATTCGAGCGCCTGCGGCGGCGTGAGCCCCGCGGGGCCGCCCCCCGCGAGTCCTGCGTATTGATCGGACATGGTGATTCTCCCAGGCGCGGCCTGCGCGCCAGTGATGCGCGAACTACTCGGCGAGATACTCCTGCGCCAGACGCTGCAGGTCATCCCAAACAGGTGCTTTCGACCTCGGGTCGCGCAGACAGAACGCCGGATGATAGGTCACGATCAGCTTGGCGCCCTTCCAGCGATAAGTCTTGCCCCGCATGTCCTTGATCGCGCCCTTCAAGCCTAGCAAGAGTTCGGCCGCGAACTTGCCCAGGCAACAGATCACGCGTGGCTGCAACGCCTCGAGCTGTCGCATGAGGTAGGGCGAACACATCTCGATCTCGCGCGAAGCGGGGTTGCGATTCTCGGGCGGGCGACATTTGAGCACATTGACGATGTACACCGTCTCGCGCGAAAGCGTCAGCCCCGGGATGAGTTTGCGCTCGTCCATGGCCGCGATCATGCGGGTCAGCAGTTGGCCCGCTTTGCCCACGAATGGCTCACCCTGTTCGTCCTCGTCGGCGCCCGGCGCCTCGCCCACGAACACGATCCCGCTGAACGCGCTGCCCACCCCCGGCACCGCTTGCTTGCGGGTCTCGCACAGCGCACAACGCGTGCACGCGCACGCCTCGGCGGCGACCGCCTGCAGCACGGGCAACGACGCCGTCATGATCGCGTCGCGCCCCCCCCCCAACGCCGACGCATTGAGAGGCTGCACGAACGGCGGCAGCTCGATCGGCTTGGCGCGAGCCCGCGCCACTCCCAGCGCCAGCAGCTCGCCCCCGCCCAAGGAACGCTCGCGTTCGACATGGCGACGGAGCGCCTGCGCGATGGACGCGGCCTCTTTGCGCAGATCGTCACTCACCGTGCGCGCCTCTTGGCGGAGCCAGCACGCGGCGCCGCCACGCGCTTGGGCGGGGCAGAAGCCTTGCGAACACGCCCGGCTGCAACCTTGCGCTTGACCACGCGCTTGCTCGAGGGAGGCGTTCGCAACTCGGCCACGCGGTCCAGGATCGCCTCGGCCACTTCACGCTTGGGCGCGAGTGGCAGCGCTTCGGCGCGCGTGGCGTCCACCAGTGTGACGCGATTGGTGTCGCGCCCCAGCCCATCGCTGGGCGCGTTGAGCACGATCAGGTCCACCTGCTTGGCCACCAACTTCTTGCGTGCGTTCGGCACGCCGTTGCTTGTTTCGAGCGCGAATCCCACCAGCACCTGGCCCTTGCGACGCGCTGCTCCCAGGCCCGCGAGGATATCGGCATTGGGCGTGAGCGTGAGCGTCATGGCGGCAAGGCTTCGCTTGAGCTTGTCGCGGGCGGGCTTGGCGGGGCGATAGTCCGACACGGCCGCCGCCATGAGCACGACATCGGCGTGCTCGGCATGCGATTGCATGGCGCGCTGCATCTGCTGGGCCGTCACGACCGGCACCACGGTGACGCCGAACGGAGGCTCCACGCTGACGGGCCCGGCCACCACGGTGACATCGGCGCCGCGATCGCGCGCGGCCTCGGCCAATGCGAATCCCATGCGACCACTGGAGCGATTGGTGATCACGCGCACCGGATCGATCGCCTCTTCGGTGCGACCCGCGCCCACCAACACGCGCACCCCGCGCAAGCTGTTGCGCTGTGCCACGGCGCGCTCCACCGCCTCGATGATCTCGGCCGTCTCGGCCAGTCGGCCGGGACCCGCGAGCCCCGAGGCGAGCGCGCCCGAGGTCGGCCCCACGAACGAATAGCCGCACGCCTGCAACTCACGCACATTGCGTTGCGTGGGCGCCGCGCTCCACATGCGCAGGTCCATGGCAGGCGCGATCACCACGGGCGCCGGCGTGGCCAGCACCATGCAGGTGAGCGCATCGGGCGCCTCGCCGTGCACCAGACGCGCCATCAGGTCGGCGGTGGCCGGCGCGAGCACCACGCAATCCGCCACCTCGGCCACATCCACATGCTCGACCTTGCCGCCCACCTTGGCGCGCGATTCGAGCGGAAGATCGAAGTTCGGCTTCTGGTCGCCCCAGAGCTTCGTGACCACCGGGTTACCCGAGAGGGCCTGGAAGGTGAGCGCCGTGACGAACTCCTGAGCCGCCGGAGTCATGATCACGATGACCGTGGCGCCGCGATCGCGCAGCCTGCGGACCAGCTCGCACGCCTTGTAGGCTGCGATCCCGCCCGAGACGCCGACGACGACGACACGGTCGTTCAACATGAAGCGACTACTCGAGCGGGGCGTCGAGCGCCGCCGCAGCCGCCACCACCGACGGATCCTCGTAGTAGTACGGCACCTCGTCGTGGATCACACGCTCGAGCGCGACCGCGGTCACCTTGCCGTGCAGCGTTTCGCCACTGCGACGGATCCAATCGTTGAGCCGACGCGCTTCGCGCGAGGCGACGATGGCCAACTCGTACTTGCTCTTGCCCGGGGGCGAAACCAATGAGGAAAGCTTCATGCGTTTCCGTCCTGCGATCCGGGTGAAGCCATGCCGCCATCCCGCGCACCCGAAGACGCGACCGGCGTGATGCGTATTGCGAACAGTTCGTGATGCTCAGAGTTCTGGCACCAGGCGCTTGACGCGTGCGCGTTCGGCGTCGTGGATGGCCACCAAGGTCGCCACCGCCTGATCCAAGCTGTCGTTGACCACCAGGTAGTCATACAACTGGTACTGCGCCAGCTCGCCGGGCGCGTTCTGCAAACGCGTCTCGACCACATCTGGCTGATCCGTGCCGCGCCGGCCCAGCCGCTGCCGCAACGCTTCGAGCGAAGGAGGATGGATGAACACGCTGACCGCATCAGGCCGCAGTTGGCGCACACTGGCGCCGCCCTGCACATCGACATCGAGCAGCACGACATATCCCTGGCGCATGAGTGCTTCGACCTCGTGCAACGGCGTGCCGTACAACTCGCCATGCACTTCGGCCCATTCCAGGAAGTAACCCGCCTCGCGCTGCTTCTCGAAGTCCGCGCGGTCGACGAAGCGGTACTGCACGCCCTCTGTTTCCGTGGTGCGGATCGGACGCGTGGTGCTGGAGATGGCGAAGATGCAGTCGGGCCGCGACGAGAGCAGTTTTTCGACCAGCGTGCCCTTGCCCGCTCCCGATGGGCCCGAGAGCACCATGAGGAAGCCTTCCGGGTTGAACCGGAAGGTGGACTTACCCGACTCGCTCGCCGCAGCCGTCAACGAGATCACTCCACATTCGCCACCTGCTCGCGCAGGCGTTCGATCTCTTCCTTCATGATGATCACATCATGCGCGATCTCGACATCATTGCCCTTGGAACCGATGGTGTTGACCTCGCGCAGCATCTCCTGCAGCAGGAAGTTGAGCTTGCGACCGGCCAGCTCGGGCCCGTCGATGAGGTGCTTGAACTGATCGAGGTGCGCCGACAACCGCACGCATTCCTCGGTGCAATCGAGCCGGTCGGCCAGCAGGGCGACCTCTTGCGCGATGCGCACCGGATCGAGCTCGAGATCGTCCAGCAGCGGCTTGATGCGCGCGACCATGCGTTCCTTGGCCTCGAGCGGGCGCAAGGGCGCGCGTTCGGCGACCTTGCCGAGCGACTTGCGGATGAGCGTGAGGCGGCCATCCAGGTCGGTGGCCAGCGCCGTGCCCTCGCGCGCCTTCATGGCATTCATGGATTCGCACGCGCGTTCGACGACTTCGCGGATCATGGCCCACGATTCGTCGTCGGACATGCTGATGTGCTCCCAAGTGAACAGATCGGGCAGCGTTGCCAGCGTCCGCAGCTCGATCTCGCCGGTCAAGCCATAGCGCGTCTTGAGGTCATTCAGGAGCGCCACATAACGGTCGCCCACCACCTCGTTGATCTTGAGCACCTCGCCCGAACCACCCGCACCCGCCCAGTTGATGGTGAGGTTGAACTTGCCCCGCGAGAAGCGATCCTGGATGAGCTGCCGGATCTGGTCCTCGAACAACTGGGCCACCTTGGGCCCCCGCATCGAGACCTCGCAGAAGCGATGGTTGACCGAACGGATCTCGGCCGACAGCCGCTGGCCCGATCGTTCGAGTTCGGCCACGCCGTAGCCGGTCATACTGCGGATCATGCGGCTCCTCCGGGAGTAGGGATGCGAGACCCCGGAAGGTACGGGAACGCAGCAGAGTGAGTCAATGAAGGCGCGGATTGGTAAGGGGTTGCGGGGTTTGGGCGTGCCCGCATGTACGCCTACGAGGGGAGCGGCTTGCCCAGCGCCCGCCGCAGCAGAGCGACCTGACCCGCGTGGTAGAGGCAGTGCTCGATCTGCCCATAGATGAGCACGCTCCAGGTCATCTTGGTGCGCGGACGCCTGCGCCCCAGCTTGGCCTCAGGGAATCGGGCGATCTCGCGCCGGAACAGCGTGTGCGAAGCCGCGAGTCGCTTGAGCGTGGCCCGCCATGCAGCCGGCGTGGGCTTGGGGCTGGGCGGGAAGTTGAACTCGGCCGGAACCGTGGGCGTTTCGCCCTGCATGCGCTGGGTGACCACGATATTCCAACTGGCCACATGATCGACCAGTTCCCAGATGGAGTGCCCACCCTTGATCGGATGCTTGGCCGCCATGGCAGGGGTGACACCCACGAGCGCTTCGAGGAGCGAGGCCCCGCACCAAGCATTGGTCTTGTAGGCGCGGTCGGCGAGATCGAGGAGACGGGAGCGTTCGGACATGCGG
>JANLOU010000196.1:0-13699 GCA_031366735.1 Candidatus Eiseniibacteriota bacterium | reverse complement strand
ACCAGAGAACGCGCGAACCGGTTGGAGCGAGCCTCCAGTTCACCGTAAGTCAGCGTCACACCATCCATCACGACCGCGGGTGAGTCCGGTCGCGCAGCCGCCGCGCGGGTGACGAGTTGTGGGAGCAGGGACATCGCGGTCCTTGTGCTAGAGCCCAAGACAGCTGGCGATGATACGACGCTGGATCTCCGAAGTTCCCGAGTACAGCGTCCCCGAGAGGGCGTCGCGCACTTCACGCTCGATCGGATACTCCTTCATGTAGCCATAGCCACCGTAAAGCTGCAGCGCATTCAACGCGGCCTCGGTGTGCATCTCGCTCACGAACAGCTTGGCAATCGCGGATTCCATCACCGCGCTCTTGCCCTGCCCCGCCAACCACCCGACGCGGTACAACAGATATCGGCCGGCCTCGATCGACACCTTCATGTCGGCGATCTTGTTGGCGATCGATTCGAACTTGGCGATGGGCTGCCCGAACTGCCGACGCTTCTTGGCGTACCCGATGCAATCATCGAGCAGACGATCCATTGCGCCCAGATGCCCCGCGAAGATGCAGGCCCGCTCCCATTCCATCGCCGAGTTGAAGATGCGCATGCCGGCGCCCTCGGGACCCAGCCGGCAACCCTCAGGCACGAAGCAGTCCTCGAAGATCACCTCACCCATGGGTGAGGTGCGCAGGCCCATCTTGGCGATCGGCTTGCCGAATGTGACGCCCTTGGCTTCCCGCGGCACAAGGAACGCGGTCAACGCCCTGGACTTCCCATCCCCGCGGTCCAGATACGCGAACGCCAGCGCGACATCAGCCACCGGCGCGTTCGTCGAGAATGTCTTCTGGCCGTTCAGCAGGTAGCCGCCCTCGACTTTGTCGCATCGCGAGGTCAGGCTCATCACATCGCTTCCCGCGCCGGGCTCGGTGATCGCATGGGCGCCGATGGCAGCTCCGGAAATCAGCTTGGGCAGCCACTCGCGTTTCTGCTCGTCGGTGCCGTAGTGCACGATCGGCATCTGCACCGCCCACATCTGTGCGTTCAAACTGAACACGAGTCCGTTGTCGCGGCAACCCCAACCCAGCGCTTCCATCGCGATGGTGGTGGTGATCAGATCCTCACCCTGGCCACCGTATTCGACCGGCACCGGCATGCCGAGCAAGCCGAAGTCCGCACACTTCTGCCAGCAATCGCGCGGAAACATCCCGTCGTGGTCACGCTGCTCGAGGTCGTGATTCAACTCCTCGCGCGCGAACACGCGAATGGCGGCACGCAACTCGGCTTGTTCAGCGCTCAGGTCAAGATCCACTTCGGTTCTCCTCGCCGTGCTGGGCGTTCGTGAGGCCATTGCCCGAGGGCGCAGCCGCTGGATGGAACGCGGACAACCACTCGATGGCGCGCTCGAGCGAGCGGCGCTGCATCGGGATATTGAGGAATCCATGCACATCACCGGGCCATAGCTCGACTTCGAAGCGGGCGCGTTCCTTGGGCGAGAGCCGCGCGAACACCGTGTCGAGCGCCACCTGGAACGACAGGTACTCCACATCGGCGTCACCATAGATGAATAACGCCCGGGCCTGCGATCGCACCAGCGCGCGGAAGTGGTGGACGAAGCTATCGGCCAAGGGCGTGTCATTGGACGCTTCGCCGGAAGTGGGCACGCTGCGGCGCGCGACACGGCCCACCACCGTCGCCATGTACTTCCAGCGCTCGGGATCGGCCAGCACCTGCCAATTGTCCCGATTGCCCAGCGCGCGCAACAGGTGCTTCCAGTCCTTCTTATCCGCGTGCGCCTTGACCAAAGTGTCCAACTCCATCACCGGGGCCGCGTAGAACAACAGCCCGTCGATGTGCTCGCCCTCATCCATGAATGTGGACAGCGCCGTGCGCGCATCGAAGCAGGCTCCCAGCACGAGGAAGCGCGCATCCCCGAACTGCGCCCGCACCGCACGCAACGCCGCCACGGCATCTTCGCGATACGGGGTGTTGGGATTGTGGAACCCGCTCTCGCCCTCGGAGTCGCCGTCGCCGTGGTAATCGAACCGGAACGACGAGAACCCCAACGCCGACATGCGCCGGGCGCACTCCACCCACATGCGGTTGCGATGCGAGCGTGGGCGCGTGAGCATCAGGATGCAGCGGCCGGCAGCAGCGGCGGCGGGATCGGCCGGGCAATAGATTCCGGTCAAGCGTCCCTCCGCGGTGTCGAACACGAGGGGTTGCTCCGCCCGCGCCCGCGCCAGATCGGCGGCGCTCTCACGCCAAGGCACGGAATGCCTCCAGGGTGGCTCGCGTGAGCGCATCGGATTGCCATGCGGGATTGCTCATCAGTTGATAGCCGGGCTCCTCGGCGATGCACGCGCTGCCCGTTCGCACGCCCCGGGCCGAGAGCGCTTCGAGCAACTGCGCATGCGCCGGGGCGAGCCGCCCGCGCTGCTGCACCTGAAGCACCTGCACGGGATGTTCGCCCGCGGCAGCCAGTGCCGCGGCCAGGTCGGCATCGCGACAGCTCTCGATCAACTCGCGGTACAGGATGTACCCGTGCACATCGACGCCGCCGTCGCGGGCGATGCGCTCGAACAACTGTTCCACGGTGGAGTCGGGTTTCTTGCCGCCGGCCACGCTCGAGAACAACATGCCGCGCAGTTGGCCGCGGAACTGGTCCATTGATTTCGCGATCGGCTCCCACAACACGAACCCGGCCGTGTCGTCCCGCCCGACGGCGGCCTGCGCGGCCACGATCGCGCCGAAACGCACCCCCAACCAGATGACGCGCGTAGCGCCCGAGCGACGCTTGGCCTCCTCGGCTGCCGCGCGCGCATCCTCGACCAGCGTGCCCAGCGTGATGCTTGCCGAGTCGCCCGCCGAGTCACCGCAGCCACGCGCGTGATAGCGCAACACGGGATATCCCGCGGCGGCCGCGGCGCGCGCCGCGAGGGTCTCCAGCCGATAGAGCGTGATCTGTTCCACACCCAGACCATGCACATGCACGATCACCGGCGCATCCGGCGAGCCGGACGCGGCAGCGTGCTGCACCGCATAGCATGGACGACCGTTCGAATCGAAGAAGAACGGGGTCTCGGGTGCGACGGCACGGCTCGGGTGGAACGCTGGGGTGACGCCCGGGGAAACCAGAAATACTCCTGTCCGCGGCTGGGGGAGGGTGCGGTGAGAAGTAGCGGAGAAGATGGTAGAGGTGGCCGTCTCGGAGTGTCAACGAATCACGCTTCGGACGCGCCCCATTGCAATCTGCATCCCCCCCGTTGGCTGGCATTTGCGCGTGGGGCGCGGAGCATGTGTCGACTCAAGCCCGCACCACCTCCGCCGACAATAGGAAGACCATGTCCATCATCCCGACGGCCGTCCCAAGCCCCGCGATCCTCTCGGCCGCGATCCTGGGGCTGGCCATGACACTGGGCTTCCTCCTGAATCGCGCGGGCAAACGGAGCGAGCAGCAAGGGGCGCGGCAACGGGCCACGGATCTCTTCCGATTGCTGCGCGGACGGCTCGCGGGGTCCGTCCCCCCTCGCGCGCTGCGCCGGGCCGTGCAGGAAGCGGCTGCCGACAGCTTCTGGGATGCCATCGAGGCCATCGTCACCACGCTGCGCCTGCGCGAACGGTACGCACTGGCAAAGTCCCTCGAGCAGAACCGTCACGCTGCGACCGAGCGCCGACTGCTGCTTCAGGAGGATGACGATGCCCGTCGCGAGATCGCCGCGCGTCGCCTTGGCCTGCTGCCGTCCAAGCGGAGCCGCCGCGTGTTGCGCCGCGCCTTGGTCCGCGGTCCCGAGGGAGTGCGCTTCGCCGCCGCGCGCGCACTGGCCACACACCGCGATCGAGCCGCGCTCCGCTGGATCCTCGAGCATCCCGAGTCCCTTGCGCGCCGACCCATCCCGGCGCTCTCGGGTCTGCTGCGCGGATTCGGTCCCGCCTCGCGCGCAATGCTGCTGTCCGCGGGCGAGCGGGGGATGGACCATCCGCACATGGAATGCGCGCTCATCGACGCGCTCGGCGTCTCGCGCTGCCGTTCGGCGCACCGCTCGATCGAGCGTCGCCTGCGCAGTCCGCACACCGAGGTGCGCATCGCAGCGTGCCGCGCACTCGGCCGGCTCGGTCTGACCGAAGCGGGACCTGCGCTCACCCTGGCATTGGCCGATGAGGCTTGGCCGGTGCGTGCGTTGGCCGCGCAGGCCCTGGGTCGATTGCACGAGGCCGGCGCTGTCGGGGCGCTGGTCCACCGGGTCTCGGATCGTTCGTGGTGGGTGAGGCACCATGCGGCTCATGCACTGGCCGCGGTGGGCTCGGAGGGTCGGGACGCACTGTGCGAGTTGATCGTCCGCTCCCCTGATCCGTATGCGAGGGAGATGGCCCGGGACGCGTTGGATCAACGGGCCGCCGAGCGCCGCCGCGCTTGAGGGTGCCGGCCGCGGCGGCGCGCTTTCGCGCAGCGACGCGCGCGCCTATCCTCTGAGCATGGAACAACGCCCCCCGCGCGAACAGCGCCCACACGCGTCCAACTACATCCGCGACAAGGCCACCCGTGAATCCGGCGGCGAGCTGCAACGCGTCAAGGATGTGCTCGCTTCGCGCGGGCTGTCGCCGCGCAAGCGATTCGGCCAGAACTTCTTGATCCGCGAAGACCTGTGCGAGCGCATCGTCGAGCATGGCCATCTGCGCGAGGACGATGTGGTCGTCGAGATCGGCCCGGGCACCGGCGGCCTGACGCCGCGGATCGCGCGGCGCGTGCGGCACCTGGTGGCGGTCGAGAAGGACATGGGGCTGGTCGAATACCTCAAGGAGGAGTTCGCCGAGACCCCGCGTGTCACCATCGTGCAGGGCGACTTCCTCGAGTTCGATCTGGCCGCGTGCGCGGCCGAATATGGCGTCGACCGGCTGGTGGTGATGGGGAACATCCCGTACAACATCACCACGCCCATCCTGGAACATCTGTTCGCCAACAAGCATGTGGTGCGCACCGCTGTCCTCTTGGTGCAGAAGGAGTACGCCGAGCGTCTCGCGGCCGCCGCCGACACCCCGGCTTACGGCTCGCTCACGCTGTTCGCGCGCTATCACGCGCTGCTCGAGCCACTCATGAACATCCGCTCGTCCGGCTTCTGGCCCAGGCCCGATGTGGACAGCATGTTGGTGCGATTCTTCCTGCGCGAGAAACCGCCGGTCGAGGCCCCCGAGGAACTCCTGTTCCGCATCATCCGAGCCGCGTTCCAACAGCGCCGCAAGCAGCTCACGAACACGCTTGAGAACGCGCTCGGGATCCCGCGCGAACGGGTCGAGAGACTTGGGCAGCACGCGGGTATCGCCCTCACCCGCCGCGGCGAGACGCTCACGCTCGAGGAGTTCGCCCGCTTGGCGCGCGCGGCCGACGATCAGCTGCGGGCCCACGGCGAATCGAGCTGAGGCGCGAAGGGCATGCTTCTTGCCACCTGGAGTGGAGCGGGAAACTCCGACTCCCCTCGAGAGGTGGTACGCGTCCATGCAGAACCCTTGGAAACTGCTGACCCGCACGCATCAAGCGTTCGAAACCCATCATTGCGCGCAACTGGCTGCCGCCATCGCCTACCATGTGCTTTTCTCGTTCATTCCAATCATCACGGTACTTTTGGCAGTCATCGGCTTCGTCCTGCGCGACCCGGCGCAACGGCAGCATGCCGTGGACCGGGTGTTGGCCGCACTCCCGCTCCAATCGGGCACCATGGTCGACCAAGCAATCCGGAATATCGCGAATCAGTCCGGGACGCTCACTATCGTGGGACTCATCGGCTTGGTGTGGGCTGCGAGCGGGCTGTTCGGCGCGGTCCGAGTCGCGCTCGACATCGCGTGGGGCGTCAACGAGAAGCGGGGATTCATCACCGATAAGCTGGTCGATATCGGCGCGGTGCTTGGCCTTGGGCTTCTGCTCGCCGCCTCGCTGGCGGGGACCGTCATGATCCACTTCATCCAAGCATTGAGCCTGACCCTGCCCGGCACATCGGGGGCCGGCCCCATGCAACCGTTGTTCACGGTCCTCGGGCTGGCAGTCCCAGCGGTGTTCTCGTTCATGGCTTTCCTGTTGCTCTACCGCTACATCCCGAATGTGCGCCATCGCATGAGCGATGTCTGGCCGGGCGCGCTGCTCGCCACGGTGCTGTTCGAAATCGCCAAGCATGGATTCGCGTTCTATGTCGCGCGTTTCAACCACTATCAGGCCCTGTACGGCGCGCTCGGAGCAGTGATGCTGTTCATGCTCTGGACCCACCTGTCCGCGATCATCATGCTGATCGGCGCAGAGTTGGCGGCGCAATACGAAGCGCACCGCCGAGGGCGTCCTGTTGGAATCGAACAGGAGCAGTCGGTCCTGCTGCGCGGAATCCCTCAGCCCGCCACTCATACGAACGCCCCCGTCACACCGAGGTGACGGGGGCGTCGTTCGATTCGGCTCGAAGCCTCAGGCCTCGCGCATCGGCTCGACGAACTTGTACCCCACCTTGTGGACCGCGACGATGAACGGCTTCTCGAAGCCGTCGCCCAACTTGCTGCGCAGGTTCGAGACATGCGTGTCCACCGTGCGCGTGGTCACGCCCAACTCCTCGTCCACGCCCCAGATCTCCTCGAGCAGTTCCTCGCGGCTCACGGTGCGGCCACGATGCTCGATCAGATACTTGAGTAGTTCGAACTCCTTGAACGAGAGCGCGGTCTGTTCGGTGCCCTTGAAGACCTCGCGCGGCTCGAACCGCACCTCGACATCACCGAACTTGTAGGTGGTTGTCGGCGGCGCCCCGGTGTTCATCGGGCCACGCGCGACCAGACGCTTCACGCGTGCAATCAGTTCCTTGATGCTGAACGGCTTGGTCACATAGTCGTCCGCGCCCATGTCGAAGCCCTTGAGCACATCGGCTTCGAAGTTGCGCGCGGTCATCACCAGTACCGGGATGTCGCGGTGACGCTGACGCAACTCCTTGAGCACGGTGAAACCGTCCTTTTCCGGCAGCATCACATCGAGCAGGACAGCGTCCGGCTTCTGCTTGAGGGCGATGCGAAGCCCCTCCTGGCCATTCTTGGCGGTGAGGACCTCGTAGCCTTCGTAGCGGAAGTTATGCGCAAGGCCGTCGAGCAAGCCCTCTTCATCCTCGACGATCAGGATCTTCTTCATCGGATGGTCTCCTGGGGCCCTTGGCCCCGCGTGACCCGCGGCTGACGCCTCGGGGAATGCGGCCTTCCTCCCAGACGGGGATCACCAGCGTGAAGCTGCTGCCTTCACCCACCGTACTGGCCACTTCGACCCGGCCATGATGCGCGCGAATGATGAGGTCCACAAGCGAAAGCCCAAGGCCCGCACCCTTCACGGTATGCACCAAGCCAGTCTCGACCCGAACGAACTTCTCGAAGATGCGCTCCAAGTGTTCGGCCTCTATTCCGATGCCTCGATCGGCCACGGAGATGCTGACGAATCCCTCACCGGCGGATGCATAGACCCGGACTTCTTTGCGCTCTCGCGAGTATTTCACGGCGTTATCCAACAGGTTGAACAGACAATGCTGCAGCGCCATGCTGTCGCCCCGGATCCTGGGCAGGGAATCCGGCACCTCGACCGTGAAATGGAAGCCCTGATCCTCGAGCCGCAGGCGGAAGCTGTCCATCACCAACTGGATCAGTTCGCGTGGATCCACGGCGGTGAAGTGCAGCACCTTCTGGCCCGCCTCCAGCCGCGAGAAGTCGAGGATATTGTCGACGAGCGTGGTCAGCCGGTCGGTCTCGCGCATGATGGTGTGCAGATATTTGTCGCCATCGGCGGGGTCATGGAATCGACGCAACTCGAGCGTCTCGACGGCAAGCTTGATCACCGAGATCGGGGTCTTGAGCTCGTGGGTCACATTCGAGACGAAGCTCGATTTCACCTGGACCAACTCGATCTGCCGCAGGATGTAGCGCAACCCCACGGCTGTCGCCGCGAGCAGCACCAGCGTGAGCAGGCCGATGAACACCACTTCGACCACCACGAATCGGGACGCGATACTGACGGGACCATTGCGGGTCCCCGAAACGCGCACCACGAACCCCTCGAACGGCCCCGTCATTTCGGAAGAGCGCGAGGTGTTCGGTGTGCCCGGCTCGCGCACGCGCGCCACTTCATTGCCATTCGCATCGAAGATCTGCACCGCGTGGTTGCGCGTGGACTCCAAGCCGCCGTAGAGGCGCGGAATGCTGCTGAGCCGCTCCTGCACGACATCGCGCAACTGCGTGACCACGAACGCGCGCGGGTTGAACCACCAGCCGCCGGCGCCCAGCACCTCACCCGCCCGATTGCGCAACAATACCGCCGCGAACGGGTGTTCGCGCCGCCCCGAGGGATCCTGCCCATACAACAGCAACTGCCCCTCGACCGTGCGCAATAACGCGCCGTCCATCTGCTCGAGCGTGAGCAATTGCGGCGCCTCGAACAGGCGCGAGCGCGTGGCCAGAGCGCGGCGCATGGCGGTCCCGTCGCCCCCTTCGATCGCCACGCGTTCCGCTGGCACGACCGCTTCGCGCACCCGATCCAGCAGTTCGCGCTCGAACGCCTCGTTCACCTTTTCCGCAAGGTAGGCGTTGTAGCGCGCATTCTCGGATTCGACTTCGCGGGCCACGCGCAGCGTGAGCACGATGGCCAGGCCGGCCAGCAGCAGCGCGGGCACAGCAACGCCTCCCACGAGCATCAGCAACTTGCTCTGGCGCGAACGGGGCATCGGGACGCGCGGCAGGAAGGTCATCTTGGCGGCAGCCTAGGGCCGGGAATGGCGTGGACGCCAGCGGGAGGCGACATCCGGATATGCGAAGGGCCGGCTCGCCAAAGCGAACCGGCCCCACACCATGGAATCGTTCAGCTCTTCACATGCGCGGCCATCTGAGCGCCGGTCATCGCGTGGATCTTCTGGACGATCGCGCGATCGGACGAGGTGATGAGCGTCATGCAACCGCTCTCCACATTCACAACCTCGCGGTGCAGCTTGCCGCTGGCCATGGCGCCACGCATCGAGCGGCAGTCGTTGCAGAGCTTGGCGTCGGTGTTGCCCTTCATCGTGGCGAGCATCTGCTCGTTGCGGCGGGCCACGACCGTCTGCAGCGCCCGGACATTCTCGGGAGTGTCCGCGGTGTACACGACCATCACGCCGTTCTTGAGGGAGACGACCTTGGAGCGGGCGCCCGTCGAACGCACCTCGTTCTCGCACATCAACTGGTCTTCGCAGGCCGAGCAATCGCCATGCATCATCGCGCTCGAGTTACCATGCGCGCTGCACTTCGCGCCCGCAGCCATCGTCGTGGCCGAGTTCTTCATGCCCTCGCAGGCGGCCTTCATCTCGGGCGTGCACTGGGCAGCCATCTCGGCGGTGCAGGCACCGGCCTTGTGGCTCGTCGAGGCGGCCGTCGCGCTGGTACCGCCCTTGGAGGCACAACACCCAGCGCCCGACTTGGCGGCAGAAGCAGAAGCGGAAGCGCATTTGTCGCCACCCGCGAACGCGATCGAAGCTGCAGTGCAAGCGGTGAGTGCGAACGCGATGGTGAGGACACGCAGGTGCTTCATGACCGACCTCCGTAAAAGGTGGCTGGAACCCAGCTGGTTCCAAGAAGTGGTTGCCCTGAGGATTATCGGCTGGCCGAGAGGAAGCCTGTCACTGCATATGGCCGCGAGTGTCAGCCCTGTGCAAAAAGCCCCTCGGCGCAGACCCCACCCCGCCCGCCTTTGACGCACCGGTGAGCGCTGCGTACGGTGCGCTGCACCTTCCCTATGCCCAAACGCCGCTCCAAGACTGCCACAAGCCGCACGCCGTTCCTGCTGGGCGTGCTCGCCGTACTCATCCTGGCGCTGTTCGCCGGGGGAGAGCTGTTCTCATGGTCGCGCGCGGACTCGGGCCGCCTCTGGATCGCTTCCCATCTGGGGCTTGGCGACCGACCGCATCTGGTCCGCCTCGTGGGCAGGCAAGTGCGTCAGGCGCTCGAGCACGCCGGCGTGCCGCGCACGAGTGTGACCGAGACCGTGCTCACCGATTCCAAAGGCCCGGCGCTGCGCTGGCGCGTGGAGTTGCCGCGCGAGAGCTCGCCCATGCAGCTCAACTCGGCGATCACCCGCAGCCTGGAAGCCGTGGGCGGGCAGGTGATCTCGGGTCGCGAAACCAATCTGGATGGCGGCGGCCTCGCGGTGACACTCCGGGTGGGAATGTCGCGTCGCGCCACGCACGAGCTGGTGCTGGTACGCCCGGGTCGCCCCGTGTCCAAGCCAGGAAAGTCCGGCGCCAAGCCTGAACCCGATGAGCCCCAGGGGCGCGTCGCGTTGGTGTTGTTCGGCATGGGGGATGACCCCGTGCTCGCGCGCAGCGTGTGTCGCCGGCCCGAGGCTTTCAGCGTCGCGGTCCCCGCTGCCGACACCCGCGGGCGCGCGGTCATGCAGGCGGCGCGCGCCGCGAATCGCGAGATCGTGCTGCAGGTCCCGATGGAGCCCGAGCGTTACCCGCGCGTCAATCCGGGCCCCGCGACGCTGCTCGTGAACATGAAGCCGCAGCAGGTCGAGAGCCTTGCGCGGCGGTATCTGAAAGATGCGGACGGGGTGGTGGCGATGGCCAACCTCATGGGCGAGTTCGCGACGCAGGATGAAACCTTCATGCGAGCCGTGTATGCCGCAGTCAAACGCGCGAACATGTCGTTCCTGCATGTTCAGCCCGCGCCGCGCTCGGTCTGCCGCAGCCTCGCCTCGCAAGAGGGCGTGGCCTACGACGAGCCTGACGCGTTGATCGACGGCGAAGCGAAGCGAGAAGGCGAGAAGGCGCTCGACCACGCTTGGGATGTCGCGCTCAAGGCGGCGCGCGAGCGCGAACACGCCATCATCCTGCTCCGCGTGACCCCGACCAGCGCCGCGTGGCTGGACCGCGCCTTCGCCCCGCGACGACTCGAGGGATTGACGCTGGTGCCGCTGACGCAGGTGATCCGCCGTCCCGCCATGCGCTGAGAAGGCCGCACGCTCGCGCGCGTGCACATGCTATCTTGCGCCTCGCATGATCGACGGACAGGATGTCCACGAGGGCTTCATCCGCGCTGCCCGCCGCACCTGGCGGCTCGCCGATGGCCGAGGCGGCACCGCGCGGGGCACCGCGGCGGGCGCGGCCACGCGTCGCGCGCAGGTGCTGCTGGCCGCTCCCACCGAGGCCGGGCCCACCGCGCTGCTCGCGCGCTTCGACGATCGACTGCTGTGCGGCCCGACCACGCACGAACTGACCGGAGCGTTCACCGTCCAGCGCGATGGCCTGACGGTCGCGCGGCTTGGCGCCCAGGCCCAACTCGAAGCGTTCGAGTGCGACCCCTTTCCGCGCTGGCGCTGGCGATTCGACGACGACATCCTGCTCGAGCGCACCTATCGACTGGTCCAGGGTCACCATGCATTGGCCGCCTCGTGGCGTCTGCTGGCCGGCACCGGCGTCCGTTTGTCGATCGCTCCACTACTTCTGGCGCGCAGCCCCCACCACCTGCAGCGCGAGGACGCCGCCTTCCGCGGCGCCGCTCAGGGCATCCCCGGTCGCGTCCGTTTCGAGACCCTCGCAGGCGTTGGCGGTGTCACACTCTGGCATAACGGCGCATTCGTGCCGGCGCGCGCCTGGGCCCGCGGGATCGCATACCCGTTCGACGAGGACGATGATGGTTCACCCAGTGCGGTGTTCGCGCCGCAGGGCGAAGACCTGTTCGTGCCCGGATGGGTGCAGGCATCGCTCGCCGCTCCCGGCGCCTCGCTGCATCTGGTGGTGTCGTGCGAAGAGCACCTGTTCCGTGCGCTCGCGGGCGAGGAGCGTCTGGGCACGCCGCCCGCGCGCACGCTCGGCGATTGCGTGGCCGCGCTGGATTCCGGCGCCTACCGACAGCGCGAGGATTGGCGCCGACGCACACTCTCGGGGGCCGACTTCACCGCGCGCCAGGCCGCGGCGGCGCACGGCGGCGTGGGCGAGGCCCAGGCGCGCCGGCGTGAACCCTTGCTCGATCTGAATGACCCGCTCACCCCGCCCCTTGCGATGGCTCTCCTGGACGGACTTGCCACGCGATCGGGTCGCGCCACACTCCTGACCGGCGACGGCGAGGAACGCGGCGCCGCCACCCTGCGCGCTGCTGGCGCGTTGGTGAGCTTGCGAGCGTTCGATTCGGTGCGCGGCGTGGCGAGGGGCTACCTCGAGTATCTGGACGAGGGCCTGGCGCCCGAGCGCTTCGATGCGATCGACGGCCTGCCGCGCTATGGCGACCCCGAAGCCTCGCTCTGGCTGGTGCACCTGGTGGAGCTCATGGTCCGTCGTGGGAGCCAGGAGCCCGGCGCCGAGGTGTTCCTGCGACAGGCGGCGTGGCCGGCCATCGAACAGATCATGCACCACCTCAGATCGGGCTCCCGTCACGGCGTGCACTGCGACCGCGAAGGGTTGTTGTGGTGCGGCGAGGGAGAAGCCGCCTCCGCGCGCGCGGACCTGAACGCGCTCTGGTACCACGCGCTGGTCGCAGCGGCGCAGCTCGGAAAACTGGCGGGACACCGGGAACACGCCGCGTTCTACCTTGCCTGGGCGCACGAACTGCAACGCCGCTTCGCCGAAGTATTCTGGGACGATGCCTGCCACGCGCTGTTCGTGTCCTCCAGCGATCGGGGCGTGGTGCGTGGCGTGAGCCCGTCGCATCTATGGGCGATCGCGCTCGCACCGGCGCTGCTGGCGCCCGAACAAGGCCAGCGACTACTCGCCACCATCCACCGAGAACTGTTCACGCCCCGGGGCCTGCGTCTGGCGCCCGCAGAGGAATCCGTGCACGCCGAGTGGCTCGGGCCTTGGGCGGCTGCCACATTGCGCGTGCATGGTCGCAGCGCCACCAGCCATTCGCAGGTGAACACCATGTTCGAGGCGTTGTTCGCCCACGAACCGCACGGGCCGCTGGCGGCAACGCTGGCCTCGCGTGAACCATTGCTCGCGGTGGCCGAACTGCTGCGCGCCTGGATCGAAGATGCCGAGCATCTCGCCGGTGACCCGGTGACGGTGTGAAGCGCAGACCACAACCGACTTTCGCATGCCGCCTGCGTCCCACTTCCGGACACTGACTGTTCGAAACTGGGCACCCCACTGTCACCTACGCGACAACTTGTCACGTGACAAAGGCGTTCCGTCCACCCCGCGTGCCTCGCCCCTGGCCCACGGGTAGGCAGCCCATCCACTCGGAACACGACACTTAGCTGCGGACACCCGGGGGAGGGCCGGGCTGGCCCCGCCCGGGCACGCGCATTGCATGCTATTGCGGCAGAACGTGAGGTCGCCGCCTTCGGGTGGCGCCCAACGAGAGCACGTTCTGGGCTCGTACCCTCCTTCGCGCGCGCCGCCGGCGCCGTCCCAGACGCCGGCAGGCGCAGCGAGGAACCGCGAGATCACCGCTTCGGCAGAAGTGGTGCGAATAACCGAAGAAGCCGCCCGGTCCTCCCCCGGGCGGCTTCAACTTTTCCCGGCTCGATCCCCGCACGGAGTCAGTGCGGCGTGGTGTCGCGTGGCGCCGGGGTCCCGGACGACGCCGTGTCGACGGGCGGCGGCGGGGGCGGCGCGGGCGGCTTGGGTTTCTTGAAGAAGCCATCCAGCAGTCCTCTTCCGGCCTTGCGGATCGAATCCCGCGCTGCAGCGCCCAGATCATGGATGTTGGGTAGTCGCCGGGTGCTGTCCGCCGCGCCCCCGAGTTGCTGC